>JBJONI010000218.1:0-7087 GCA_046051915.1 Pseudomonadota bacterium | reverse complement strand
TGGGTGGGCACGGCGGAGGCCTCGGCGCCAAGGGTCAGGGGGAAGGTCACCGTGGGGTCGTTGCCCTCGGAGGCGAGGTCAAACACCCGGATTTCGCCTGGCGCGAGGAGGATCAGGGTGGTCAGCGCACCGCTGGCGTCCGGCGCAAACGTCGCGGTCGCGGCGTCGGTCCCGGCGGCGAGGAGGCGACGGGTCCCGGATGCAAGGTCGATCAGCACGGCACGGTCGAGCGAGACGAGGCCGCCTGAGACCGGCGCTTGCGGGTCGACGAACGCAACCGCCCAACGGCCGTCCGCGGAGATCACGGGTTCGGCGTACCACAGCGGCAGCTCCCATCGGCCCTCCACCGTGCCACCGACCAACCGCACCAACTCGTGGGTCGCGGCGCGGGACACGCTCGGGCAGTCGGCCCAACCATCGCGCTTTCGAAGCGGCTCTTCGCACGAGAGGTGGGTGGTTCGCGCGAGGACGCTGGCGCCGTCGGGGAGCGTCTGGAGACGATGGGCCGGGATCGCCGTCGACGGGGCGTCGCCCTCCCACCACGTGTCGTAGACGAGGCCGTCGTCGCCGGCGTCGTTGTCGTAGCGTGGGTCGAGCAGACCGTAGACGACGTCGGCGCCGAGGTCGACGGCGGTGCTGGCGCCGTCGGGTGTGGCCCACAAGAGGCCGCGCGTGGCGGGGAGCGGCGCGAGCAGACCGTCGGCAACAGCGACGGCCTCGGCGGGTGCCCAGGTGTCGCCGGGGAGCGGGCGGCTGCCCCACGTGCAGCCCGCGAGGGCGGTGAGGAGGATCGCGTGGCGGTGCATGGTCACTCCTCGATCGCGCCGTTGAGCGCGAATCCGGTCAGGGTCTGGCTCGACGCATCGTCGGCGTCGTAGAACGTGATGCGTCCCAGCGGGTGCTGTTGGCTGACCCAAGCGGGTGGCTGGTCGCCGTCTTCGGGCTCGAGGTCGGGGAGGGTGCCGACGAACACCGCCGGGCTGCGGAGCGCAAGCTCCTCGTAGATCAGAGTTTCGAAGTCGAGGATCTCAAGGTAGGCGCGCCCGTCGAGGATCGCGTACCCGCGCGTGCCATCGCTGCTCGTCGCGTAGCCGCTGATGTCGTCGACGAGCGAGAGCGTGTTCGTGCGTTGGTCGTCGAGTCGGACCAAGCTCAACGCTGGCTTGTTGCGGTACGGCGTCGGGGTCGACCCATCGGGGTTGTCGGTGCGGCCGTGGATCACCAGCAAGCCGTCCCCGTCCGGTGTGCGCGCCATCGAGGTCGCGGGCTTGACGAGCGGCTGGAGGAACATCTCGGGCTCATCGAGGTTCCACGTTGCATAACGGTCGAGCGCCGTCGCGTTGGTGTACAGCACAGCCGAGCCGTTGTCGTGAAGCAGGATCGAGCCGAGCGGGGTCCCGCCGGCGATCGGGGTCACGACGGGGATCGCGAACGGGTCGGCCGCCTCGAAGCGCGCCACCTCGGCCGCGTCCCGGCTGACGACGACGACGTGCTGGCCGTCCGGCGTCAGGTCGAGGTCGGAGGGGCCGGCGCCGACCGGGACCGCGTAGACGTCCCGGCTGACGAGGTCGACGACGGTGAGCGCATCGACGTTTTGCTGCCGAAGGAACGCGAACGCTCCGTCGCGGCTGACCTCGACCTCGGCGGCGACGGGCGGCGACAGCGGATCGGCGATGGGCAGGAAGGCCGGCACCGGGCGGTCGCCCGAGAGATCGATCGTCGCGAGCGAGGCGTCGGCGGTGGCGAGCGCGAGCGACCCGTCAGGCGTAAACTGCAGCGTCTTGGCGGAGAACCCAATCACCAGCGGGTGGTGGTCGCCGCTCGCGAGATCGATCGCGCTGATCTCGTTGTACGAAGCGGCGCCGGTGGGGGCGGGGTCGTTGGACGACTCGGCCGCGACGTCGTGCCACAGGAGCGCCCAGCGCCCATCGGGCGACAGGACGAGGTGGTTGAGGTTGGCACGGACGCTGATCTCGCGCGCCTCAAGCGTCTCGGCGTCGAGCAGCGTGACGGTGGCGTCGCCTTGGTTGAACACCACGGCGGTCTGCCAATCCGGGGTCACGAGAACAGCGGTCGGCTGCCGACCGACGCTGACCGTGCGGACGCTCAGCGTCGTGACGCCGATGCGCGTCACCGAGTCCTCGTCGGGGTTGGCGACGAACACGTAGCGGTCGGTCTCGGACGGGCGCAGGGCGAGACGGTCGTCCTCGGTTTCGGCGGGTGCGCCGCCACCGGCGCCTCCCGTGTCGGCGCTGCCGTCGGCGTAGTCCGAATCGACGTCGTCCTCCCCGGGAGCGTAGGCGCCCGTGTCGGTGGCGTATTCGGCGCTGCTGCATGCGCCGGTCAGGGCGAGCCAGAGCAGGTTGCGTGGGGTCATCGTGGCCTCCTGATGTCGGTCATGCACACAGCGTGCCTGTCAAAGTTCGGCGTTCTCTCGTGACTCGGTTCGGGCGAGCCGCCGACGCGCGCGCAGGACGTCCTCGCCGAGGAGCTTCGGGAACCCGCCGCGCACGGTGTCGGCCCACACGACGAGGCCTGCCGGATCGGCCGTCCCCCAGGCGCGCAGCAACCGGCGTACGCCCTTCTGGACTTGCGGCGCCTCGTCGCGGAAGAACGCTGAGGCAAACGCCGCGAGATCGGCTGTCCGGGCTTCGGCGACGAACGCGAGGCTCCGCTGCTCCAGCGTGGCACGCAGGCCTGCGGCCGCCGGCCCCTCGATCGGCACCGGGAGGAAGGCCATGGCGGCTGCCACCAAGGCGCGGCGTCCGACGGGCGGTTGCGTGGCGCGCAGGTGCAGGAGCGGGCTCGATCCTTGACCCGCGGCGAGGGCTGCCGGTCCGAGGACGAGCCACCCGAGGTCGTCGGCGCTCCGCACGTCGTCGATACGGCCCAGCCACGAGCGCCCGAGGTCCCAGGCCGCATCGGGCGCGGACGGCAGGCGCGACGCCACCAACGCGATGGCGACGAGACCGTCTTCGAGGGCGCTTCCAAACAACCGGTCGAGCTCGGCGGCGTCGCGGTCGAGGTCGACATTTTGCCGCGCGAAGCCATCGATCAGCCGGGCGAGCGGGCCGTTGGGGACCCCGCGCAGGCCACGCAGGGGTTGGACTTCGCGTCGCATCATGCGGGCGGTCCAGCCGTCGGCGGCAGCCTCCAGGGCGGCCGAGATGGCAGTGGCGTCGATCAAGGCATCTCCTCAGCCGGCGATACCGGCCCACTCCAACAACGTGAAACCGATCTCGACGCTGATCAGGGCGATCACGAGCCACTCCAGCTTGTTGCTGTGCCGTGAGCGGTAGACGTCGGTGATGACCTCGAGGCTGTCCTGCACGAGGTCGAGCTTCTCGGAGAGGCTTTTGAAGCGTTCCTCGATCTCGAAGGTGCGGACCATCGCCCCGTGCAACTCGGAGGCACGCTGGTCTTCCCAGGTCTCCTCAGGCTTATCGAGCACCGCGAGGCGACGGACGAGGACGGCGCGCGTGTGCAGGACGTCTCCGATGAACTTCGCGAGTTCGATCTCCGAACGCTCGATGCGGCCGTCGTCGCGCAGGTCGTCGACGAGACGTGCAACCTCGTCGAGCAGCTCGTCGCCCTTGCGTTCGATGCGGTCGAGCGCCGAGGACTGCGCGAGGACGCGGGCGACGATGCGGAGGAGGTCGGGGTTGCGGTCGGGGAGGCGGACGGCGTCGAAACCCACCCGGATCGCGCCGCCCTCTTCGAGCAGGAACCCGTCGTTGTCGGGCTTGTCGCCCCCTTCGGACAGCAGCGCGAGCACGGGAGCCGCGTCTTGGGGGGAGACGTCGACGAGGACGATCCCGCCGAAATCGAACGCGTGCAGTTGGCGGCCTTCCCCGTAGTCGAGGGCGACCGCGCCAGCGACCCGTCGCAGGACGGACGTCTCGGCCGCCTCGACCACGCGGCGCATGGCAAGCGGCTGGCTGGACGCGTAGCTGGACAGGCTGACGGGCACGAGAGCTCCTCGGCTGTCGGTCCTATCCGGTCCGCCCTCCTCGCGCCTTGTTCCTCCCTCGCTTGCCGGGGGTCGCACCGGCGCCTAGGGAAGCGAAGGTACCGGCGCCGGGTTGGCGACGGCGGGAGGGTCCATGCGCTGGCCGATGTGGGGGGTTGTCGCGGCGACGTGCTGGGGCGCATCGGCCGTTGCTGCCACAGAGCCGCGCGCGACGCCCGACACGTGGCCGACGTGGCGCGGGGACATCGCCCAAACCGGGCGTTCGCCTTCGTCCTTGCCGGCGACCCTGGTACCCAAGTGGCGTGCGCGCACAGGCGACGCGATCGTGGCCGCCGCCGTCGTCGACGCGACGCAGGTGTACGTCGGCAGCAAGGACGGCGTCGTGCGCGCGTTGGACCGCCGCACGGGGCGCGTGCGGTGGTCCGTCACCACCGAAGCTCCGGTCGAAGCCCCCGGGTTGCGCGTGGGCAACGTGTTGGTGGTCGGGTCGAGAGACCATCGGTTGCGGGCGCTCGGCGCCGCCGATGGCCGTGCCGCTTGGGTGGTTGACCTGGGCGCCGAGATCGTCGGCGGCGCGGCGTGGGTGCCCGCGGACGGCGCGCCGGAATCGGTGCTCGTTGGGGATTACGCGGGCACGCTCCACCGGGTCGACCTGCAGAACGGGCGCGAGGTCTGGCGCTACGAAACTGGGAACTACATCTACGGCAGCCCCGCGGTCGTCGACGGGCATGCGATCTTCGGCGGGTGCGACGGCTACGTCCACGCCGTGCGGGTGCGCGACGGGGTCGCGGTGAGCAAGGCCGAGATCGGCGCGTACGTCGGAGCCTCGATCGCGGTGGACGGCGGGGCTGCGTACACCGGCCACTTTGGCAACCGTGTGGTGGGGATCGACTGGCGGCGGGGCGACGTCCGCTGGTCGCACTTCGACCGGTCTTTTCCGTTTCTGTCGTCGCCCGCGGTGACAAAGGACGTGGTGATCCTGGGGGGCCGCGACCACGTCGTGCGTGCGTTGTCCCGCGACAAGGGCGAGGCTTGGTGGATGTTCCCCGTGGCCGAGAAGGTGGATGCTAGCCCCGTGGTTGTCGACGGGCGTGCGGTCGTCGGGGCCTCCGATGGGCGTCTGTACGTGCTCGACCTTGAGGACGGTCACGCGGTCCAGACCCTCGACCTCGGCGGGGCCATCGTCGCCGGCGCGGCGGTTGCTTCGGGTTGGGTGTGGGTCGGGACCGAGGACGGCGTGCTCCACGCGTTCGGTCCGGGCTAAGGGGACGTCATGAGCGCTTCGACGATCGAGACGGGCAGCTTGTTCGTCTCCAACTACCCGCCGTTCCCGTTGTGGACCTCTGATGCCGTGCGCGCGGTGGAGGCGGCCTGCGCGCGGGCGCCGACGCGTGACGTGCCGCTCGGGGTGTACGTGCACATCCCGTTTTGCCGCAAGCGTTGTCGCTTCTGCTACTTCAAGGTCGAGACGGAGATCCCAGCCGACGAGGTTCACGCGTACGTCGACGACGTGCTGACCGAGGCGCGGGCTTGGGCGTCGTCTGCGGTCGTCGCGGGGCGCCCCGTGCAGTTCCTGTACGTGGGTGGAGGCACCCCTTCCTACCTATCGAACCGCGCGATCGAGGCGCTGTTGTCCGGCCTACGTGCGTCGCTGCCACTCGCGGAGGACGCTGAGGTCACGTTCGAGTGCGAGCCGGGGACGGTACGTCCCGAAAAGATGGCGACGCTGCGGTCTGCGGGCGTGACACGGGTCTCGCTCGGGGTCGAGAGCTTCGACGACGACGTCCTCGATGCGAACGGCCGGGCGCACGACGCGAAGCACATCGCTCCGGCGTTCGCGATGGCGCGGGACGCTGGATTTACCCAGGTCAACCTCGACCTGATCGCGGGGATGATCGGAGAGTCGAAGGCGCTGTTTTTGCAGGGGGTCGCGCGTGCGGTCGACCTTGGCGCCGACAGCGTGACGATCTACCAGATGGAGGTCCCGGGCAACACGGCCGTCTTTCGGGACGTCCGCGACGGGGTCCCGCTCGCGCTGCCCCCGTGGGCGGAACGTCGCGCTTGGGCCGGGGAGGCGTTCGAGGCGCTGGAGGCTGCGGGCTACCGGATGAGCAGCGGCTACACAGCGGTCCGCGGCCCGCAGCGCTTCGTGTACCGCGACAGCCTCTGGCATGGCGCGGACCTCCTCCCGATCGGGGTGTCGGCGTTCGGGCACCTGCAGGGCACGCACGTGCAAAATCACAAGGACCGCGCCGCTTGGTCGGCCGCCGTTCGCGCAGGCGAGCGCGGCTGGCAGCGGGGCTACGCGATGACCGACGTCGAGCGCTTGGTGCGTGAGGCGGTCTTGCAGCTCAAGCTCGGGCACCTCGACGTCCCGGCGCTCTCCCGCGCGCATCGCCTCGACGCCGCCTCCATCCTCGCACCGGGCCTGGAGTCGCTCCGCGCTGAGGGCTGGCTCGAGCCGGGAGAGGGTGTCCGTTTGCGTCGCGAGGCGTGGCTTCGGGTCGACACCCTGCTCCCCACGCTGTTCCTTGCAGCGCATGGCGGGAAGACGGAGGCAGCATGAGCGAGCTGGGCACGAGCATCGAGGCCGACGTGGTCGTGATCGGCGGAGGGCCGGCTGGAGCGACGGCCGCCGCGACGCTCGCCAGACTTGGACGGAGCGTCGTCGTCCTCGAGCGCGCGCGTTTTCCGCGCTACCACATCGGCGAATCGCTGTTGCCGTGTGGGTGGTGGACGCTCCAGCGCATCGGAGCCCTCGACGTCGTCCGCGAATCGGGGTTCCAAGTCAAGCAGTCGGTCCGATTCGTCACCCCTGACGGTCGGATGAGCGCGCCGTTCACGTTCTCGGACCACGTGGAGCACCCGTCGTCGGCGACGTGGCAAGTGGAGCGCGCGACGTTCGACCAGGCCTTGCTCCGTCACGCCGCCGACGCCGGTGCGCTTGTGCTGGAAGAGACGTCGGTGACCGCGCTGATCGAAGAGGGGGACGCCGTCGTCGGCGTCGTCGCGCGCTCGCCCGAGGGGCCGATCAGCGTTCGGGCCAAGGTCACCATCGACGCGTCGGGGCGCGACGGCGTCGTTCGCTCGCTGCGCGGCTGGCGCCGGGCCGAGCCG
>JBJONI010000217.1:0-7724 GCA_046051915.1 Pseudomonadota bacterium | reverse complement strand
ATCTCGAACTGGGCCTCATCTCGCACCAGCATCGGGGTCGCGGTCGCGTTGATGTAGTGCGCCTGTACGACGAGGCGCTGCCCACTTTGCAGAACCACGCCCATGCCGTCGGGCAAGTCGAGCTCGTTGACCGTCATCGTGTCGGACTTGGTGACGCTGCCGCCGAAGATGACCGGCTCGCTGTCCTCCATGTTCATGTCTTCGGTCTTGGTGCAATCCCACAGGGTCCCGTCCGGGACCTCCCGGGCCGATGTCGTGGTCCCTAGGATGACGAGGTGATGTCCGCTTGGACCTTGGTAGTTCGTCATATGTGTGATGCCGACGTCGGGCCCGGTGTAGGTCGTGACGTAGCAGAACTGGATGTCGGCGTACGCCGGGATCGTCAGGTCGGGCGTGACGAACACCACGGCTTCGCCTGCGGGGTCGGGGAAGTCGGTGCGCAGGTCGACCGGCGCGCCGGTGTCGCCGTCGGGGGTCTCGGTGGTGCCACCACAGGCGGTGAGTGCCAGCAGCGCGAGCAGGGTGCGGGACATCGGGACCTCTCAGGGGTTGCGGAAGCCGAAGTAGATGGTGGCCTCGGTGGTTTCCCCGCCGATGACCTCGAATTCGTTCTCGTTGGGCAGCGTGACGGGATCGCCGCTGTCGGGGTTCGGGCTGCTCGGATCGGCATTGCCATCGCTGTCGAAGAAGCCGAGCGCGGTGACGTAGCCGGCGGGGAGGTCCGCGAGCGTGAGCAGGACCTCGGTCCCGTTGACGTAGTCGGTCAGGTCGACGTCGGTCGCCTGCACGCTCGCGAGCGCCGACGCCCCTTCGTTCGGGCCGATCCCGGTCACATCGTCGGAAAGGTAGAAGTCACCCCAGTAGTTGCCGAGCAGCGACTCGCCGTCCGCGAGCACCGCGTCGCCCCAATCGTCGTCGATCCGGAACCGCACGGCGAGGGTCCCGGTGGTCGCTGTCGGCGTGTCCGACCCGGTGGCGGTGTCCGCGCCCGTCTCGGCCGTGTCCGCGTCCGAGTTGCCGGACGGCGCGCACGCGGTGAGCATCGCGGCGAAGACGAGGAACCGGCGCATTCGACCTCCAGGTGGCGGAATGGACCCGCGCGGGAGAAGGGTAGCGCAGGCGGAGCTGGGTGTGGCGACCTCTCGTGCGTCTGTGGCGATTTTCTTGCTTCTGGGTGCCTGTTCGGCCCAAGGTTGGGGTGACCCGGACCCGATCGTCGTGGCCGGCGCGTGGGAGATCGTCGCGCGCGACGATCCGTTCGGCGAGCCGCCGGCCGGTTGGGCGTGCGATCCCTCGGGGTGGGGCACGGAGCGGTTTGGCCTTGAGGAGAGCCTGGTGGTGCGGACCCAGCTCTGCGACTTTGCCAGCTTCTCGCAGCCGATCACGCGTCGCCTGCACCGTGGCGACCGCCTCTTCCTTCGGGCCTGGCACGACCCACTCACCGCTTGGGACACCGAGGCGGGCACGGTGGCCGCGCACTTGGGGCTCGCGATCGACGGCCGTTTGGTGTGGGGGGTTCAGGTCCCGATCCCCAACGCGGGACAGATCGTGCTCGCCGATGTCGACATGCCGGTGGATGTGCCCGTCGGCGCCGACGCGGTGTTCCATGTCGACAACCACGGCGCAAACACCTACCACCTGCTGGAGGTCTCGGTACGAAGACCCGTTCCGGCGGGTGGGGACGTGGCGGTGATCCCGCCCGGCTACCGAGGGCCCGCCGCATGGATCCCTTGACGGTCGCCGAGGTTCGCTCCGCGTTGTGTGACGACGCGGGATGGGATGCCCGTCATGTGGGACGCCTTGCGCGTGCGCGTGCCGCCCGCGTGCAGGTCGCGCACGGCGTGTGGCTACGGCCGCTGGATCGGCAGGGCGTGTTCGAGGCGTGTGTCGCCGAGGCCCGCGCGCTCGGCGGCGCTGCACGGCTCGTCGAGGCGGGATGGATCGATCGTCTCGTCGACGCGTGGAACGAGCGGTTGGCCCCGGTCGGCGGCACGTGTGGTTGGTGGCGCGTGGACGCGGCTGGGGCCGGTCAGCTCGTTGTTCAGGGTCAGCAGATCGATGTCGCGGCAGGCGGCGGGTGGTGGGTCAGCGCGACGGGTGCTGCCCCGATCTGGTTACCCGCGAGTTGAGGCGGCGAGCACTTCGTCTGCAGCGCGCTCCCCGGCCTCCACGGCCCCCTCGAGAAAGCCTGTGCAAGACCGCGCCGTCTCGGTGCCCGCCCAGTGCAGGCGCCCGACCGGTCGGCGGAGCGCTGGCCCAAATTGGGTGAGGGTGCCCGGTGGAAACTGGGTGATTGGGCAACCGCCTGCAAACGGATCTGCTGACCAGTCGTACGCATGGGTCCATCGGGGGCGCGCGGCTTTGGGGCCGAACCAGCGTGCCAGCGCGGCCACGGTCTCGCGCTGCAGCCCCTCCAAGTCGGAGACGTCCCGTGCCGGCCCCCCTGCGACGAACGCGAGCAACACCCCACGCCCGCCGGGGTGGCCGGCGTCGAACACGAGGCTGATCGGCCCCTCCGTGCACACGACCTCTCCACTGAGGCCGTCGGCCCGCCAAAAGGGCTCGTCGTAGACGGCAAACACCTTGATCGTCGCGCCCATCGGGCAGCGCTGATGGAGTTGGCTGCGCACGGTGGGCAGCGGCGTGTCGAAGGTGATGCCGCTCAAGAGCCCGAGCGGCATCGCGCTGATCGCGCGCTTGGCGCGGAACACGCCAGCCTCGGTGGTGACCGTGACCCCGTCGTCGTCTTGGGCGATGCGTCGCACCGGTGCTTGCAGGTGCACGCGCTCGCGCCCGATGCGGTCCGCGAGCCGCTCGCTGATCGTCTGGGCGCCTTCGACGATCCGGTCCTGTTGAAAGCCGCCGACGACGTCCACGAGGCGCAGGAATCCATCGGCGCTGGAGACGTAGGTGAGGAAGTGCAGGACGCTGATCTCGCTGGGTTCCGCGCCAAAGACGACGCGGATCGCTGGGCGTGCGAGCGCGCGCGCGGTGCGGCTCGGGAACAGGCGACGGAACCAAGACTCGACAGTCTGGCGGTCCCACGCTTGCGCCTGCGCGGCGGTCCATGGCGCGTCAGGCGGCACCTGCTTTCGCCAGTGGTCGATCGCCCACAGCATGGCTTGCAGGGGAATCAAGGCCATGGGCGAGACGGGCGGGATGGTGCCGGTGTAGCGCGACAGCCGCCCTTGGTGGTCGAGCACCTGCTCGCCCGAGGCCGGTGAGGGGAACGTCGTCAGCCCGAGCGACGCCACCAACCCGTACATCCGAGTTTGGCCGGGCCCGATCCATTGTCCGCCTTCTTCGACGAGCGTGCCGTCGTGGACCCGTGTGCGGGTCCGCCCGCCGACGCCATCGCGCGCCTCGAGCACGGTGACCCGCTGTCCGGCCGCCCGAAGGCGGTCCGCCGCGATCAGGCCAGAGAGCCCGGCCCCGAGGACGAGGGTGTCGACGTCGGGGCTGCGGCTCATGGCGTGCGCCTCGGCAGCGGGTTGCCATTGTCGTCGAAGCGCGGCCGGCCGCGGCGCGCCGTGTCCGCCGGCTGGGCGGGCGCTTCGGCCGACGGAGGTGATGCGGACGCGCTGGAGGGCTCCGCGGTGTCGCCCGGAGCGCTGTCGGTTGCGGTGCCCGCGGGAGCGGCCTCGGGGGGCGGCGATGAGGTCGCGAACGCGGCCGCTTCGACATCGGCGGCCCGGTCGCCAGGCACCCACGGCAACGGCATGCCCGGCGTGTAGTGGCGGTACGCCCGGGTCAACAGGTCGAGCTTCGTGGCGATCGCGGGGTTGTCGGCGGCCGCACGCTGCGCACGGGTCGGGTCGGTGAACGCGACCTCCGCGAGCTCGGCGAAGTCCTCGTGGCGGTTCTTGCTGGCGTACCGGCTGATGAACCCCTGCCGCCACCACGTCGCCAACTCGACGTCCTTGGTCTCGACGTCATCCTGAAGGTTGCCGTTGTACGGCGCGGACGCCTGCACCCAGATCTGCGCGGGGAAGTCGTCCGAGAACTCGATGAGGTGCGCGATCTCGTGGTGCAGTGTGGAGGCGAGGCCTTCGGCCGTCGTCCGGTCGCGGATCGCGAGGTCGAACCGCTTCTTGGCCGGCACGGCGGCGCCGAGGAACGGGGTCCCGCGCATCCGGAGCTTGCCGTAGATGTACAGGTCCGTCATCTTGTCGCCGCGGATGGACGACGGGTAGCCGAGGATCAAGGTC
This sequence comes from Pseudomonadota bacterium, assembly GCA_046051915.1. GTDB lineage: Bacteria > Myxococcota_A > UBA796 > UBA796 > JBEIFN01. The sequence continues at coordinate 3,516 of JBJONI010000217.1, read as the reverse complement.
TCGATCATCGGCAGCGCGATCAACGCCTTGTCGAGCTCGACCGGCCCACGCTCGGAGGTGACCAAGCTGGGATCCTCGCCGACGTCACCGACCAAGTGTAGGTTCAAGCCGGTGTTCGCTTCGAAGTCCGCAATCGCTTGGTCGAGCCCTGCCGGACGATCTGCGCCCCACGCCGAAGCGCTCCACAGACAGAGGATCAGCGAGCCGGTCGCGCGCATGGTTCAGGTCGCCGGGCGCGGGCCCGCGGCGAGGACCTCGGCCGGCATGTGGGGCATACGACCGACGGCATCCGCGAACACCCGTGCTAGCTGGTCGCGCGCAGCCTCGTAGGCGGTGGCGTCGCTCCAGAAGTTCGCAGGGTTGAGCAAGTCAGCGTCGACGCCGGGCACGGCCTTCGGGACGTGGACCTGAAAAACCGGGTCCCACGTGAAGTTCTCGTCACCGAGGTCGATCTTCCCGTCGCGGATCGCGTTGATGATCGCCTTGCTCGCCAAGATGTCGACGCGGCCTCGTCCGGGCACGTTCGGTCCGAGCCAGCCGGTGTTCACCAGCCAAACGCGGGTGCCGTGCGTGACGATCAGACGCGCGAGGAGGTCCATGTAGAACGCCGGCTTCAGCGGCATGAACGGCTTGCCGTAGAAGGCCGAGAACACGGGCTTGGGTTCGACCACGCCCTTTTCGGTGCCTGGCATCCGGCTGGTGAAGCCCGCGGCGAAGTGGTAGCGCGCCGCGTCGACGCTGAGCAGGCTCACCGGCGGGAGCACGCCGAAGCCGTCGGCGGCGAGGAACGTGATGTTCTCAGGCGCGCGCGCCTTGCCCGAGGCTTTGGCCGAAGGCACGAAGTCGAGTGGGTAGCCGACGCGACCGTTCGCCGTCCATTCGGTGTTGTCGTAGTCGGGGACGCCGTCGGCGTTGTGCCATACGTTTTCGCACACGGCACCGCTGCGGATCGCGTCCCAGATCTCGGGCTCCTTGTCGTGCCGCAGCTTCTCTGTCTTCGCGTACTGGCCGCCTTCCATGTTCGAGACGACCTCTTCTCCCGAGGCGTCGATGTCGATGACGATCTGGTCGTCGGCCACGGGGAAGCCGGTGTTCGACAGCGTGGTCTTGCCGGTTCCCGACAAGCCGGCGTGGAGGGCACTTTGGCCGCCGTCGCCTTCGGACGCACCGGCGTGCATCGTGAGAATGCCCTTGAGGGGAAGCCGGAAATTCTGAACGGCGAAGATCGATTTCTTGATCTGGCCGTTGTAGTACGTCCCGCCGATGATCGTGGTCCGCTCGCCGAGGTGGGTGAGGATGAAGGTCGGGCCGTTCGTCCCGTCCTCGGGGTCGGCCTCCGCTGCGGGAGCGTGCAGGATCGTCCAGCCTTCGCCCGCCGGCCAACCGGCATCGACGCCGGCTTCTTCGCAGCGCAAGAAGATGTGACGCGCGAAAAGGGCGCCCGGCGCGTGGTGGGTGACGACGCGAACGGGCAAGCGGCTCGCATCGGTGCGGCCCGATACGCCGTCGACCACGTACAGCTCCGCGTGCGCCGACAAGGTGGCCTGCGCGCGGGCCTTGAGCTTGTTCCACACGGCGACGGAGCAGGGCAGGTTGTCCCAGGCGTCGCGGGCCGGGTCGCCCCAGTTCATCAGGTCGTCGAGGCTGTGCCCGTCGAAGCGTAGCGCAGGATCGTTGACGTAGAACGAAGACTTGGCGGCGCGGCCGACGTTGGGGCGGGTGTCGTGGTGAAGCGCGCCGTTGGACAGCAGCGTACCCTGTCCGAGTCGCAGCGCGTCTTGCACGAGCCCATCGACGTCGCGTTGGTGGTGGACCGGGCCGCTTGCCATGACGCCGAGCTGGGCGAGCAGGTCGATCAAGGCGGGCCGGTCGAGGGTCGGGCTGGTGGGCATGGACGGCTCCCTGGCCGCCGGTGGGGCGACCGCGCAGGGGTACGGCCTAAGCGCGCGGGGCCTGCCGCGCCAGCCCCAAAACGCAACGGCGGCGGGAACCGTCGAGGCCCCGCCGCCGAGGGTCGATCGGGCGCCGATCAGAACAAGAACAGCATCTCGCGGTACTTCGGGAGCGGCCAGAGGCTGTCGCGGACGAGGCCCTCGATCGAGTCCACTGCGTCGCGAACGGCGTCGAGCGCCGGGGTGACGTGCGTGACCGTGGCGTGCGCGTGGTGCTCGCTGTGGTGGACGGCTTCCAACGCGGCGTCGAGACCCGAGCGCGAGGCCTCCAAGGCCTCGATCGCAGCCGTGAGCGCCGCTGCGCGCTTGGCCGCTGCAGGCAGGCCCGAGAGCGCTTTGAGCTCGTCGAACGCGGCGGGCAAGATGCTGCCGTCGACGAGCTGCCGGATCAAGTCGCACTCGATGTCGGCGGCCTTGACGTACTGCTCGGTGAGGACGTTGTAGCGGCTCTCCACCTCGGCCGGCGACAGGACGCCGAACTTGTTGAAGACCTCGATGCTGCTCGCCGCCATGATCTCGTCGAGGGCGGCAGGCGTCTTCGCATGGTTCTTCAGGCCGCGCGCCGACGCGGTGACGACCCACTCGTCGCCGTAGCCGTTGCCGTCGAAGCGGGCCGGGCTCGACGCCTTGATCGCACGCTTGATCGCGGCGAACGCTGCGTCCGCGCCGCCACCGGCCTCCTGGATCCACCCGGTGATCGTCGTCAGACCATCGGCGACGATCGTGTTCATGACTGTCATCGGCCAAGCGGGGTTCTGCGCCGATCCCACGGCACGGAACTCAAACTTGTTCCCAGTAAAGGCGACGGGGCTCGTGCGGTTCCGGTCGGTGTTGTCCTTCGCGACCTGCGGGATGCTGCTGACGCCGAGCTCGAGCATGGCTTGCGTCGGGCTCGCGGGAAGGTCGCTGTCGTTGGCGAGCGCGTCGCAGATCTTGCCGAGCAGGTCGCCGAGGAAGACGGACATGATCGCAGGTGGGGCTTCGTTCGCGCCGAGACGGAAGTCGTTGCCGTAGCTTGCGACCGACGCGCGGAGCAGGCCGCCGTGGCGGTGAACCGCGAGGAGCACGGCGGCCATCACCGCGAGGAAGCGGAGGTTGGACGAAGGATCGTGTCCAGGCTCCAGCAAGTTCTCACCGTCTGCCGAGAGCGACCAGTTGTTGTGCTTGCCACTGCCGTTCACGCCGGCGAACGGCTTCTCGTGGAGAAGCACGCGGAACTCGTGGCGCAGGGCGACGCGGCGCAGGATCTCCATCGTCAACTGGTTGTGGTCGACGGCGACGTTGACCTCGGCGAAGATCGGCGCGATCTCGTACTGCGCAGGCGCAACCTCGTTGTGGCGCGTCTTGGCCGGCATGCCGACCTTGTACAACTCGACTTCCACTTCCTGCATGAACGCCTGCACGCGGGCGGGGATCGAGCCGAAGTAGTGGTCCTCAAGGCTTTGGCCCTTGGGGGGAGCAGCGCCGATGACCGTGCGCCCACCGATCGCGAGGTCGGGGCGCAGCGCCCAGTAGGCGCGGTCGACCAAGAAGTACTCCTGCTCGCAGCCCAGCGTCGGGATGA
>JBJONI010000216.1:0-9670 GCA_046051915.1 Pseudomonadota bacterium | reverse complement strand
CCGAGCATCAACTATGCCCCCGGCGCCCAGATCTTCACGATCGGCCAGCGAGGGCACGCGGTGCGTGGCTCTGACGCGATGCCCATGCTCCTCGTCAGCTTGTACCTGCTGGAGCACATCGGTCAGGGCGTCGCCCGTCGGCGGCTGGGCGATGCGGCGGAGGCGGCGGTCCTCGGAGGATGCCGGCCGGAGATGATCGGCGGCACGGCGACCGGCGCGGAGTTCCTCGATGCTGTGATGGGGCATCTGGGCTGAGCACGGCCGCCGCTCTGGGCGCGTCCGTGTCGGGGGTTACGCTGGCCGGGGGGGCCGCACTGGCGAACGCTGACGTGTGTTGGCGTGGCTGGCTCCGTTCGCGCTGTTCCAGAGCGGCTATCGTTCCCCGTGCGCCGTGAACCGAGGCTAGGCCCGTTCCAGGGCGAAAGTCGAAGTTTGGTCGCCTCGCGGCGCTGCCAGAGGCTATCGGCCGCGCGGAGATGGCTCATGGACGAGTAAGTCGAGCCGCCAGGCTATCCGCGCGACTTGATTTCTATTACTCTCGCGTCAAGAGAGGGAGGTCAGCATGTCTACTGAACGTTTGAAGGAGCGCGTCGCAACGATCTCGTCGAGAGTCGTCAATGTGTTGGGACGAGGTGAAGAGGCGACGAAGCAAGCGCTTGTTCTCCCAATGCTTGAGGCACTGGGCTTCGATATTTGGGACCCCACCGTGGTGTGCCCAGAATATGAGGCAGACTTTGCGGTGAAGAAGGCGGGGCAGAAAGAGAAGGTGGATCTTGCGGTTCTGGTCCAAAACACGCCCGTCATCTTCATCGAGGTGAAGCCGGTTGATGCGTCTCTCGACGGGCACCACGGCCAACTGGGGAGATACTTCAACGGGGTACCGACCGTCAGGTTGGGTATTCTGACAAATGGAGTCGAATATCGGTTCTTCACAGACACGAGGGAACCAAATCTTCAGGATGAGCAACCATTTTTTGTGTTCAGGGTCGACGGGATCGAGCAGTCCTTCGAGACGCTTTGCAAGTTCCACGCATCGAACTTTCAACCGGCGGCGATCCGCGAGCTGGCAACGGATCTTATCTTTACATCGAAGATTGTTCACTTCTTGAAATCGGAACTGGATTTGCGTGCGCGCGAGCCCGGCGAGTCGTTTGTTCGTTGGGTTTTGAACGCCGATAATTACGAGGGACGTGTGACGGCGGCTGTGGTTGATCGCTTTCGCCCGATTGTGAAGTCCGCGTTGCAGTCGGTACTTCTGGACATTGTTCGGCGTTCCTTTGCGAAACTTGACGAGGGGGTGACGGCGCCTGAGTCCTCGGCATCCGCGACACCGGCGCCAGCGGGGCGTGTCGCGGCGACGGCCAACGTGGAACACAGTGCCGAGCCATCGAGCCGGCAGGTGGTCACGACCGAGGGCGAAATTTCCGCGTTTGAACTCATCAAGGGTGTCTTCCAGTCGACCGACTTGGCTAGAGGGACCATATTCGACAGCTCGCTTCGGCGAGAAGTGCCGCTCGAACTTGGTTTCAAAGACACGACGGCCTACTTTGGTGTGTATTTCAACAAGGTGTCGAGTTGGTTTGTGCGGCTTCAGTTGGACAGCAAGCAGCCTTGGGTCGCGTTTAGTGTCCCCCGAGACGAACTGTTGAATCTCTTGCCTGAGGGTTTCGCTGTTCTTCCGCCGACGGCGCACGGAGAGTGTCGTGTCGCGATTTCGTCGCCTTCTGACCTTCTAAGCCTACGCACGCTGGTCGAGCGCGCGATGGAACGGACCGCCGCAGGTCTGCCGCGCTAGCGAACGTCCATGCACTACATGGCGCCCCCGGCGTCCGCGTCGGGGGTTACGCTGGGCGGGGGGGCCGCATGCTCCGTTCGCTGTGGGGGCCTCTTTGGCTGACCGCGCTCAGCGTGGGCCACGCCGTGTGGCGTGCCGGGGAACTGCCGGACCCGATGCCCGTTCATTGGGGAGCCGACGGCGTCGCGAACGGCTGGGCGTCGAAGCAGGTCGGACTCGCGACGGGGCCGATTCTGACCTTGGTCGTGCCGTGGATCGTGGTCGTCGCGGCGCGGCTCGACCCCATCGGGCGGCTCGACGCGCGGGCTCCACGCAAGCTGGCGGCGATGACGACCGCCATCGCGGCGTTCGGCTTCGTCGTTTCGGCGCTCGTGCTCGAAGTCGCGCGGCGGCCAGAGCCGCATCTTGAGGGCCGGTGGATCCTGATCGCGGTCGGCGCCTTGTTCGCGAGCCTCGCCTGGACGCTCGACGGCCTGCCTCGGAACGGCATCGCGGGCGTTCGGACCCCGTGGTCGTTGGCGTCGGACGCGAACTGGCGAGAGACCCACCGCGTCGCGGTGCCGGCGATGGCGGCCGGCGGGGGCGCCACGGTCGCCGCGGCCATCGCGCTTCCCGAACCGGTCGCGCTGGGCGTGGGACTCGCTGCGCTGGTCGGCAGCGTGCTCGTCGGCCTGATTCCAGGCCTGCGGGCGTGGCTCGCAGGACGTCGCTAGGCTCCGGGCCCGGGTGGCTTCAGGACGAGGCCGAGGTGTACCGAGCGAGCGCCGCACGCCAGAGGCGTCGGCTGCCTGTGAGGAACGCCGCCGCAACGGCCGCCGCGACGATGGCGTCGCGCCACGCGCCATGACCCGCCAGAGCGCGCGCGGGCAGCGTGGTCGCGACCGCGACCGGGAACACCACGGTCAACAGCGTCGCCACGCCGCGGGAGAACACGCGCGCTGGCCACCGCCCCGCGTCGAGGCCGGCGAGCAGCAGGAAGCGAAGGTTGTCCACACGCACGAACACGAACGCGGCGGCGATCGCGCCGAGCCACACCCCGTACAGCGCGAGCACGCCGCACAAGCCCGTCCACGCCGCCAGTGCGAGGTCCAACAGGCTCGGGGCCGGGCCGCGCCCCAGCGCGTCGCCGAGCACGAGCAACGCGGCGAGCAGGTCCCATACGTGGCCGGGGGCGAGCGTTCGGAGGCTGACCAACAGCTGTGCATCGGCCGGCTTGAGCAACGTCAGGTCGAACGAGCCGCTTCGGACCCCTTCCACCACGGCGCCGAGGTTGGGTTCGACGACGCCGTGAACGACCGCGGCGAGCAGCAGGAAGCAGCCGAGGACCAAGGTCGCTTCTCGCTCCCCGACGCCCGCCACGTCGTCGCGCAGGCCGTACACGAGCCATAAGGGCGCGAGCGTGGCGATGGCGCGGACGGCGCCGGTCAGGGCATCGAACAGGAAGTCAGCGCGGTACTGCAGGCCCGCGCTCAGGCTCGTCCGCATCAAGGCGCCGACCACTTGGATGGCGCGTCGAAGGCCGGTGGTGATCATGCGCCGAACGCCCCGTAGCGCGCAAGGCCGGCAGCCCACACGGCCCGCAACGTCGCCGCGGCGAGGAGGACCCATGCTGCCTGCACGAACAACGCGGGCGCGAGCGCTTCGACAGGCAGGAGGCCCGCGAGCATCTCAACGGGGACACCGAGCATCGATCGAAAGGGGAGCCAACGGAACGCCGCCACGACCGTCGAGGGAAAGAACGCGAGCGGGGCCACGTACCCGGACGCGACCGTCCAGACCGCGAACCACACCCCGAACGCGCCGTCGGCCTTATCGATGAAGAACGCCAGGGCGCCAAAGGTGGCTTGTACCAGGAAACTCAGCGTGAAGGCCAGCGCGACGCTCACCACGAACGCGACGCTGTGCAGGGGCGAAGGCCAGGCGAGCAGCTCCGGTCGGACGAGGGCGAGCCCGACCAGCAGCGGCGAGAGGATCACGATGCGCCAAGGTAGCGCCGCCAGCGCCCAGATGTAGGCCGACCACAACGGATGCAGGGGACGAAGAAGCCGCGCAGAGAGCTGACCTTGACGGATCTCATAGGCCAACTCCCACGCGATCCAATTGCCGGTGAGCTGACGGACCAGCAGCGTGGCGGCGAAGTAGCGCGCCACCTCGTCGCGCCCGAACCCCGCGACGTCCCCTTCGGCGAGCACCGCGTCCCACAACGCCAGAAGGAACAGCGGTAGGATCGCGGTGAGCACCCACACCACCATCTCAGCGCGGTACGCGACCAAGTCGGACCAAGCGACGCGGGCGATCGTCGGCGTCACCCGCAGCGCGTGGGGGATGCGGGTCATGGGGTCGCCTCGGGGGAGCCGCGCCCAAACGCGCGTCGCAGCGCGTCTTCAAGCGGTGGGTCCGAGACGGAGACCGTGGCGTCCGGCGCGCGCGCGAGGACGTGCTGCAGCCGTTGGTTGAGCGCGGCGGCGTCGTCCATGCGGCTCCAAACGCCTTCGTGCAGGGTCAGCCCGAGATCCGACAGGTCCGCGGCCGTGCCTCGGACTTCGAGTCGTCGACCGCCGCCAAAGGTCGTCGCCAAGGTGGCGAGCTCGCCATCGAATCGCACCTTTCCGCCGTCGATCACCACGACGCGATCGCACAGGGCAGCGACGTCGCGCATGTCGTGGGACGTCAGCAGCAGGGTGGCGCCATGGCGTTGGCGGTAGTCCTTGAGGAAGCTCCGGACGATCGCCTGTGCCTCGACGTCGAGCCCGATCGTGGGCTCGTCCAAGAACAGGACGGCGGGCCGGTGGAGCAAGGCCGCGGCGAGCTCGGCGCGCATCCGTTGTCCGAGGCTGAGGTTGCGCACGGGGCGGTCGAGGAACCCGCCGAGGTCGAGGGCGCGGACGAGCTCGTCGCGCGCGTCCTGAAACGCAGAAGGTGTCAGGTCGTACAGGGCCCGGTGCAGGGCGAACGTGTCGGATGCCGGCAGGTCCCAAAGGAGCGCGTTCTTCTGACCCATCACCATCGCGATCCGGGACAACAGGGCGCGGTCGCGACGCGCAGGGACGTGACCGAGGACCCGAACCGTGCCCGCGGTGGGGTGCAACAGGCCGGTCAGCATCTTCAGGGTCGTCGTCTTTCCCGCGCCGTTGGGGCCGAGCAGGCCCACTTGCTCTCCGGATGCGACCGTGAGGTCGATCCCAGCGACCGCGTGCACGGAGCGGAACGTGCGTGACCAAAGCGACCGCCAAGCTGCCGCAAACCCCGGTTCCCGGACGGGGACCTCGTACGTCTTGACCAGCCCCACGGCCTCGATCACGGGGCACCTCTCGGCCGCTGTGTAGCCGATCGGTGACGCCCGCGCGCTGGGCCGCTGGTGGGTTACGAGCGCTTCAGGGTCAGGGGGCGACATGCGCGGCATCGCGACGTGGGGTTGGGGTCTGCTGGCGTTGGGGGCGACGGGCGTGTCGACCGCCCATGCGGCTTGCGACGGGTCCGGCGCGGTGCTGATCAACGAGTTCGCCGCGGATCCCGCCGGGACGGACAGCGGCGCCGAGTGGATCGAGCTGCTCAACGTCGGCCGTACCGCCGCCACCCTCGAAGGGTGGGTGATCGAGCGCGCGCTCAGCGGGGACGCGGACTACGAGGCGATGTTCACCCTCCCCTCGGGATGGGTCCTGGCACCTGGGGAGCGCCTCGTGATCGCGGGCCCCGCCGCCGACGTCGGCGCAGCCGCCGACGTGGTTCGGCTGGACGCCGCGGTGGATCTCGGCAACGCGGGTTCGTCGAGTGACGGCCTACGCCTCGTGACGTGCAGCGGCGCTGTCCGCGACGTGGTGGTGTACGGGACGACGAACACGGACGTGTTCACCGATGAGTCGTCCGACCCGATCGACCTCGACCGGCTCGCCCCCAAGCCGTCGTCTGGCACCTCCCTGGCGCGCATCCCCGATGGGACCGACCGCGACAACGGCCTGCTCGACTTCGTTCGGGGGACGCCGACCCCGGGCGCTGCCAACGGCGGTGGGGGCGGCGGCGGCGGCGGTGGGTCCTGTGGCGACGCTGGCGCGCCCGGCAAGCTCGTGCTCAACGAGGTGTTCGCCGACCCCGGCGCCGCCACCAATCCTTCGGGGTCGTCGGACAGCGGCTACGAGTGGGTGGAGATCTACAACCCGGGCGGCGCGCCTGTAGACGCTTCGGGTTGGCGCATCGAGCAAGCCGGTGCGCCGGACGACTGGGGAACGCGGATCAAGGTCACCCTGCCTGCGGGGACGATCCTGCCGGCGGGCGGCTTCCTCCTCGTCGCCGATCCGATGTTCCCTGTTCCCGCCGGCGTCGTGTCGGTGCCGGTGGTGGACGTGGCGAGCTTGTCGCTCGGCAACAGCCAAGACGGCGTGCGGCTCTCGGACTGTGCCGGGGCGGCGGTCGACACGCTGGTGTACGGGGGCGCGAACCCCGATGGTTTCTTGGACGACGCCGGCGTGGTGCTCGCCGACGACGCCGTCGGCCCCCGCGTCGCGTCCGACGCCTCGATCGCGCGGCGCCGGGACGGCGCGAGCACGGGGGACCTCTCGGTCGACTGGGTGGTGTCCACGTCACCGACACCCGGCAGCAGCAACCCCGACCTGAGCTGCCGCACGGCGACGGCCCGCGTTCGCATCAACGAGATCCTCGCCAACCCTAGCGGCACCGACAGCGACGTCCAGGCCGAGTTCGTCGAGCTGTTCAACCTCGAGGAAAACGACGTCGACCTCTCGACGTGGACGCTCGTCAAGGTCACGAGCCTGTCGGATGGCGTGCCGAACGAGGACACCCTGTTCAGTTTCCCGCCGGGCTCGGTGCTACCTGCTGGCGGCTACTTGGTCGTCGCGGGCCTGCTGGCAGCGACGGGCGACCTGTTCGCCGAGGACTTCGACCTTGGCTCCGGCACAGGGGGAGACCTCGTTCGGCTGATCAGCTGCTCCGGTTCGCTCGTCGACGGTGTGTTGTACGGTGGCGACAACGACGATGGCCTCCCCGAGGACGACGGCTTTGTGCCGGATCAGGGAGCGGACCGTCCCAGCGACGACCAGTGTGTCGCCCGTGTTCAGGACGGCGCCGATACCAACGTCTCCGCCGAGGATTTCGTCACCACGGCGTATTGCACCCCGGGGGAGACGAACGTCCGCAAGTCGGGGGGTGGCGGCGGAACGACCGTCGGCGGGCCCGAAGGCGGGTGCGGCGGCGGAGGAGGACCACGCGACGTCCAAGCCCCGACCTTGGGAGAAGGCGGGTGTGACGCCGTGGGGGGCCGCGGTCCGGGCCTCGCGCTCCTCGCGCTGCTGCTGCTTCGTCGCCGCGGGGCGCGTCGTTGATCGCCTGGGGCCTCGCGGCCGCCCTCGCGGGCGAGCCCGCCCGCACCGTAGGTCTCGCGGAGGGGGCCGCGCAGCCGATCACGGCGCCGAGCGGCGCCTCGGCGGCGCGTGGCCCCGTCTGTGCCGCGTTTCGTGCAGGGGAGGGATGGGCCCTGACCGCGTGCGGCGCGGACCTGTCGCCGCTGTTCGTGACGGATGCGGCCGGCGTGCGCCGCGAGGCGCTTGCGGGCGCTGCCGATGTGCTCGCCATTCGGGCGTCTCGACCTCCGCCGGGATCCACCGAGAGCCCCGTGTTCGTCGCGATCGATGCCCACGTCGAGCGCGGCCGCCGGGCGACCTTCGCCTCGGCCAGCACGTGGAGCGAGGCGACGCTCGGTGGTCTGCTCGCATGGTGCCGGGGCCGGCAGGACGAAGCCGTCGTCGTCGCCTGGTTGGAGGGATGTGGCCGCCGCGCCCTGCTGGCGCGCTTCGACCCCTCGCGCGGCGCGGTGCCGATGCGCGATCTCGAACGCGCTTGGGTGCCGATGGGGGACGGCGTGCTGGCGTCTTCGGGGGAGGCCGCGGCGTGCCGGGGGGGCGGTAGCGAGGTGCTGTTGGCCGAGATCGCGACGCACGACGAGGTGTGCGGACGGCGGGTATACCCGGCCGCGCTCGCAGCGAGGCCTCCGACGTTGAACGCCGATCCCTATGCGGCCCTCGGCGCGCTCGCGCCCGCGATGCGTGAGGTGTTCGCGGCGAGCGCGGCCGTCGATGCGCGCGTCACATCCCTCGGGGAATCGCTCGCGGCGACGCGACTGCGCCTCGATGGGCTCGCGGCGGAGCTCGGATCGGTGCGCGCCGAGGCCACGGCACGGGGGGGGACCGACCGCGAGTTCGTCGCCTGGCTGAGCCAGTGCACCCAACTCGACCGAGAGGTCGAAGCCCAACGCGATGCGCTCTCGACGCTGGAGCCGCGGGTCATAGGACTCGCGGACGACGCCGCCGACCTCGCGTCCGAGGCGGCGCGGGGGAGCGTCGCTGCTGAGGATTGGTCGCGATGGACCGCGTTCGCGGGCAGGATTCAGGCGCAAGCCGGCGAAGCGACCCAGGCGCTGATCGCGCTCGATCGGCGGGTGACACTGCTCGCGGATGCCGTGGCGGCGCTCCGAACAGGGGGACCGCGATGAGTTGGCGTGGATGGACGCGCGTCCTCGGGGTGTTCGGGTTGGGCCACGGGGCGATGGCGCAGGAGGCGCCCGACGCGATCCTCGACGTGTTGGCGGACGAGTTGCAACGCGCGATGTCGGAGCGTGCGCAGGCCGCTTCGCCGCCCTACTTTGTCGCCGCGGAGATCGAGGACACCGCGTCGATCACGCTACGTGCCGAGGACGGCGCCTTGCATGGCGTGAACCGCCAGTCGTTCCGCCGGGTGGACGTCGACGTCCGCCTTGGGACGCCTTCGCTCGACAGCAGCCACGCGCTCCGCACCGGGGAGGACGACCGCGTCACCGCCGGGCGTGCCTTGCCGATTGGCGGGGATCTGGGCGTCCTACGCCGGGACCTTTGGCGCGAGATCGACGCGTCGTTCAAGCTCGTCGAGAAGCGATGGCCGCGCGTCCTCGCCGACGCCCGCACGCTGGTGGGCGAGGAGCCGTCGTGGGATCTCGCGCCGGCCCCTGTCGTCGTCGACGTTGGCGGTATCGCAGCGTTGCCGGACGTCGAAGCGGCTTGGGTGCCCGTGTTGCGCGCCGTCTCGGCGACGTTGGCCGAGGGCGGGATCGTCCGGGACGGTGCGGTCGAGCTGTCGGCGAGCGCGACGACGTCTCGGTTTGCGTCGACAGAGGGCTCGCGCATCCGTCAGTCACGGCTGCAACTGACGCTCAGCGTCAGCCTCGACACCGTCGCCGACGACGGGTCCGTCTTGGATCTGTCGACGATCTTCGTCGCGACGTCGCCGGAGGGACTGCCCTCGCCCGACCGGCTCGCGGCCGAGGTCGTGGCGTTGCGCGACCAGCTCGTCGCCCTGCGCGCCGCGCCCGAGCAGGAGCCGTACAGCGGTCCCGTGTTGCTCTCGGACCGCGCCGCAGGCGTGTTCTTCCACGAGGTGTTCGGCCACCGCATGGAGGGCCACCGGCTCAAGCGTGTCGACAACGCGCAGACGTTCCGCAGCCGCGTTGGCACGCCGATCCTGCCGTCGTTTCTGTCTGTCGTCGACGACCCGACGCTGAAAACCCGACTGGGGACGCCGCTCAACGGCGCCTATGCCTACGATGACGAGGGCGTGGCCGCGCAGCGTGTCGAGCTGGTTCGCAACGGCGTGTTGGTCGGCTTTCTTCAGAGCCGGAGCACCGTGACGGCCAACGACCGGAGCAATGGCCATGGTCGGCGGTCCAGCGGGAGGGCGCCGGTGACGCGCCAGGGCAACTTGATCGTCGAGAGCGCGGTGGCGTTGTCGGACGACGCGTTGCGCCAGCGGTTGCGCGCGCTTGCCAAGGAACGGGGCCTTCCCTACGGCCTGTACGTCGACCGGATTCAAGGCGGTTTTACCTTTACCGATCGC
>JBJONI010000215.1:0-8990 GCA_046051915.1 Pseudomonadota bacterium | reverse complement strand
GTCCCCGCCGACGACCTCACCGACCCGGCCCCGGCGACGACGTTTGCCCACTTGGACGCGACCACGGTTCTGAGCCGCAAGATCGCCGAGATCGGCATCTACCCGGCCGTCGACCCGCTCGACTCCACGAGCCGGATCCTCGACCCGCAGGTGCTCGGCGATCTGCACTACGACACCGCCCGTCGGACGCAGGCCGTGCTCCAGCGCTACAAGGAGCTCCTCGACATCATCGCGATCCTCGGCATGGACGAGCTCTCCGATGAGGACCGCAAGACGGTCGAGCGCGCACGCAAGATCCAGAACTTCCTCAGCCAGCCCTTCCACGTCGCGGAAGTGTTCACCGGCTCGCCGGGCAAGTACGTGAAGAAGGACGACGCCATCTCGGGCTTCAAGGCGATCCTCGACGGCGACTGCGACGACATGCCGGAAGGCGCGTTCTACATGGTCGGTACGATGGAGGAGGCCCGTCAGAAGGCCGCCGCCCTCGCCTCCAAGGGCGCCTGAGCCCACTCACCCCACGGGAGGCCAGCATGGCTTCGATGCATGTCGATATCGTCACCCCAGAGAAGACGGTCTTCTCGGGTCCGGCGGACGAGGTGGTGGTGCCGAGCGTGCTGGGTCAGGTCGGTGTCCGGCCCGATCACGCGCAGGTGCTCGCGCTCCTCGCCGGTGGGCTGACGTCGGTGCTCGGTAAGGACGCCAAGCGCTTCGTCACGGGCCGTGGCTTCGTGGAAGTGAACGCCGAGCGGGTCACCGTCCTCACGGAGTCCTGCCGGGTGGTCGACGCCAAGGCTCCGACCGACGCGGAGGCGCGCGCGATGCTCGCGTCGGCCGAGAAGGCGATGGCGGACACGTTGGCGGATACGGCCGAGCGTCGTCAGGCGGAAGCCGACGCCGAGCTCGCTCGCGCTTGGCTCGCCGCGCGCTGAACCACGAGAGGCCCTCGGTCACGGGCGTCAGCGCGTCGGATCGCTCTTGGATCCACGCGCTGGCTCGCGGCGCCGGGGGCTTGGGTTTCTGGCGCGTCATGCGCTAGGATACGCCGACAGGGGGGCAGAGCATGGCGCGACCCGAGCTCGAGATCGGCGGCTGGACGGCGTGCGCCGCGGCTGACGTCCCCGAGGCCGGCGTGTGGCACCTCGCCGACGCTCGCCACGAGTCGGGGCGTCCGGTCTGGCTGCGGTTCCCGAAGCCTGCCGAGGATCCGCGCCAAGCGGAGGCTGCGTACGAGCGCCTCAAGCATCTGGAGCACGCGGTCATCCCGAAGGTGGTCGCTTGGGACCGCACCTTGGGTGCGCTCGCGGTGACGGCGCCCGCGGGGGTCCCGCTGTCCCGCATGCTCGAGGTCCGCGGCGATGACGCCCTCGCGCTGACGCCGGCGACGGTGCTGGACGTCGCGGTCTCGTTGGCGGACATGCTCGTCGCGGCGCACGAGCGAGGTCGTCCTCACGGCCACCTGTCGCCGTCGCGGATCTGGGTGACCCCAGAAGGTCAACTGGTGGTGTGGGGCTTTGGAGAGGGGCCCGATGCGGCGGTGGAGCCTCGTTGGGTCAGTCCCGAGCGGGCGCGCGGTCGCCGCGCGAGTGGGGACGCCGATCAATGGGCGTTGGCCGCGGTGGTGGCTGGCTTGATCACCGGCCGTGTGCCGTGGTCCGAGCAGGACGCCGACGTCGAGGCGCGGATGGGGGACGCCTCCCACCTGCACACGCCCGTCACGAACCAGTGGTCGGCCCTGGGGCGCATCCTGGAGAAGGCGTTGGCCTCCGAACCCCGGGAGCGGTTCCCCTCGGCGCATCCGCTGCGTACGGCCTTCGTCGCGTTGCAGGACCGCGTGCGGGGCGCGTCCGAGCTGCACTTGATCGGGACCACGCTCGCGGAACGCCATGGGTTGCCCGGCGGGTACGCGATGCTCCCTGCGAGCGTCTCGCGCATGGGCCGTCGGGGGACCGATGCGTCCGAAAGCGGCGAGTTCGACCTCCCCGTCGCCGCCGGCGCGAGGATCGGCGGCGTCGCGCCGCCCTCGGACCACGAGCCGCAGCCGACCGTGGTCCCGGGCACCGATGCAGGGGCCTACGACCTTCCGGCGCGCCCACCGCCCGCCAGCCTGTTCGACGGCCTCGCCACCCGACCCGCCCAATCGCCTCGTCCGAGCGCACGCGGCGCGGAGATCGCCTTCGACGACGAGGAGAACGCGCCGACCGTCGGAGGGATGGAGCCCGTTCTCGTGACGCGACGTCGGCCGTCGGGCCTCCCTGTCGACGTGGAGGATCCGAGCGAGGCGGCCACCGACCCGGGAGAACTCCGGGTCGTCGAGCAGCGCTGGGCGCCGTTGACGACGTCGGCGCCGCACGACGCAGGCGCGTTTGACGCGGACGTCCCGACGTCGCCCAGCGGGGCCTACACCGCATCGCAGCGCTCGGTCGCCGCGATGGACGGCTTTGACGAAGCGCCGACGTCCGTCACGGTCGTCGCCGGCGTCGACGCCGTGCCGGCGTCCACGCGTGCGGTCCAAGCTGCGCCGCCGCCGCCTGTCCCCCCTTCGCTGCGGCAGACCACGCGCGCCGCCGCCGCTGCCCTGCCTCCCCCAGAGGCGTACCCCGACGAAGACTCGGAGGACGAGATGGACCCTGTGAACCTTCCGCCGTTGTTCCGGTTGCCGAGCGTGCCTGCGGACTGGTCCGACCCCGTGATCATCGTCCCTTGGCTGATGGCGTTCACGGCCGGCGGCTCCTTGGTGCGGCTCTTCCTGTGACCGAGGGCACGTGGGTCGATGTCGCGCCCGGTGTGGCCGTCCTCGGCCTACGGACCCCGACGCTGCCGCCGGCGACCCACACCAACGCGGTGATCCTCGGACGGCACGCGACGACCGTCGTGGATCCGGCGAGTCCGTGGGACGACGAGCGCGGCCGGTTGGTGCAGGCGCTCGGGGGCCGCGACCTCGCGCGCATTGTGCTGACGCACCACCATCATGACCACGTCGCCGGCGCGCTCGCACTCGCGGACGCATGGGAAGGGTTGGGACACCGGCGGCCCCCGATTCTCGCGCACGCGTTGACCGCAGCGCGGCTCGAAGGGCGGCTCGCCGTCGACGGCTTGTTGGCCCCCGGCGACGTTGTGCAGGTCGAGGGCACCGGTTGGACCGTCCAGCACACGCCAGGGCACGCGCCCGGGCACATCGTTCTGGAGGACGGCGAGGGCCTGGTCGTCGCGGGCGACATGGTCGCGGGCGTCGGCACGATCCTCATCGACCCGGAGGACGGCGACTTGGGCGACTACCTCGAGAGCCTCGCTGGCCTTCAGGCGCGCGGCGCAGCCCGGTTGATCCCGTCCCACGGACCGGTGCTCGATCACGCGGAGGCCGTCCTCGGGTTCTACATCGCGCACCGCCACCAGCGCACGCAACAGGCGGCCGACGCGCTTCGGCGGCTCGGTGAAGTCGACGTCGCGGCGTTGGTCGCGGACGTGTACGCTGAGGTGGCGTCGGCCCTCTGGCCGATCGCGGCGGTTCAGCTCTTGGCCCACCTTCGCTGGATGGCGCGCCACGGTCTCGCGCGTGAGGTCGTACCGGGACGCTGGGTCAGCCTCTGAGGTCGGCAAGGACGGCCCGCGCAGCGGCGCGGCCCGAGAGCGCCACCATCGGGACCCCACCGCCCGGATGGGCGCTTCCGCTCGCGAGATAGACGCCGGCCGGGGTGCCGAGGCGGTTGGGCGGACGGCGGAACGCGGCGAAGCGATCGTTGCTCGCCGCCCCGTAGATGGCGCCGCGGCTTCCCGGCAATTGGGCCGCGAGACCGGCCGGCGTCCGCGACCACACCAGGGTGTCGTCGGCGTCGATCAAGCCAGCCTCCGTCAAACGCGCGAGGACCGCATCGCGGAGGACCTCCGATGTCGCGGCCGGACGGGGGCCCTCCTCGGGCTCCGCGGGTGCGTTCGCCATCACGAACACGGGTTCGTGCTCCGCCCAACCCGTCCGGCCATGCGCCTTCTCTTGGGCGCACAGGTAGACCGTCGGCGTCACGGGCGCGCGGTCGTGGTCGAACAGGTCGCGGAACTCGTTGTCGTAAACGTGCGGAAACAGCACGGCGTGGGCGGGTCGCCGGTCGGCGTCACGTCGTCGCGCGCGGAGGACCCCCGTCCAGCCCGACGTGGACGGCGCTGCGGGGCGTGGCAACGCGTGCCGGACGTCGGCGTCGAACAACGTCGCGCGGAGGTGCGAGGCGTCGGCGTTCACCACCACGGCATCGGCTGGCAGCAGGCTTCCATCGCCGAGGACGACGCCCGTCGCGCGCCCCCGTTCGACGGCGATCTGGCGGACGGCGGTGTGGAACCGCCACTGGGCGCCGTGTCGCGTCGCCACCCGCGCGAGGGCTTGCGCGAGGGCATGCAAGCCGCCGTCGATCCCGAACATGCCGAGCCCGAGCTCGACCCACGCGATGCAGTTGAGCGTGGCGGGCGCGACCCGGGGATCGGACCCGTTGTAGGTCGCGAACCGACGGAGCAGGTCGCGGAGCTTGGGGTGGGTGATGCGCGCATCGATCGCCCGGTCCATGCTTCGCAACGGGTCGATGCGAAACAGGTGGTGGGCGGCGCGGGGCAAGATGCGGAGGAGGTGGCCGGGGGTCGGCGCGTCCCCGAGCACGAACCACGGCGACGCGGCGTCCCAGATCGTGCGGGCATCTTCGAGGAAGGTGGCGAACTCTGTGGCGGCCTGAGGCCCGAGCGCCGCCGCGATCGCCGCGACCGTGTCGGCCGGCGCGTGGGCGACGTCGAGCGTGACCCCGTCGGGCCAGTGGTAGCGCGTCGCGGGGTTCAGGGGGCGGACGGTGAGCTCGTCCTCCAGCCGGGTGCCGGCACCCGCGAACAAGTCAGCGAACACGTGGGGGAGCGTGACCACGCTCGGTCCCGTGTCGAACGACACGCCGTCGTGGGTGGCGATCCCGGCCTTGCCCCCGACGCGCGGCCCGGCTTCGCACACGGTGACGGCGTGGCCGGCCGCTGCGAGTGTCATCGCGGCGCTCAGCCCGCCGATGCCGGCGCCGATCACGACCACATGGCTCATGCCGCACCTCGCCGACGCAAGGAGCGCCACCAAGCGAGCAACCGGCGCCAGCGGTCGCGACGCGGGCCGGCGAACAGCGGCAGCCACCAGCTCGCCACGTCGCGTGCGGGCTGGATGCACATCCGAACCAGCGGCCGCATCCAAGCTTGGTCCACGCGATCGGGGCGACACGCCTCGGCGAACCCGACCGCGGGCTGGCCGTCGAGCTCGGCGTGGAGGAGGTGGCGCAGGTAGAACGGGCCGTCGTCGATCGGAGGCGCGACCCGCAGGGTGAGGCGGCCCTCCGGAAGGTCGAGGTGCCATGCTTCCCACCACGGCATGCCAAACCACGCGCGTCGGGGTGCAGGCAAGGTGAGCTCCGGCCGAAGGAAGCGGGTGGTTCCATCCCGCGCGAGATCGGCCACCAGCAGCACCGGTGCGCGGTCGCGGCCTTCGGGGAAGCTGAGGTAGGCGATCACGGTCCGCGTGGCGGTGCTGACCCGGCCCCACACCCAATGCGCGAGCCCGAGCTCGTGCAGCGGCTTCGGGCAGCCGTTGCGGTCGTGGTAGCCGGTCCCCGTGACGTCGAGGACGACGTGGTCGCCGTGGACGAGCCGCGCCGAAGCGGGTCCGGGCGCGAGGATCGGCGCCCAGCGATGGGCTTGCGCCGGGGGCTCGGGCGTCGTGTACGAAGGCTGCTTGCCCGCGGCCCGAAACGCGGCGTGCAGCGGCACGTCGCTCCCGGGTACGGGGAACCACAGGGAACCGTGCACGGTGTGGCCGCCGTTGCCGTCGTCCTCGGCCCAGATCTGCGACGCTCCGAACGACCAACGGCCATCCTCCCACACGGCGTCCTCGACGCACAGCAAGTGGTACGCGCAGGGCTGACCGGAAGCGTACGCGGTGAGGTGGACGGAGGGGGCATCGCGGGGCGGCGTCGGGTGACCGCGCCGCGCCGCGTCGGCCCGGCCCGGGAGGAAGGGCAGACCCCACGACCAGATCACGACCACGCCGTCCCCTTCGGCGTTCACGACGTCCAAATACCACCACAGGAACCCCCCGGCGGCGTCGAGCAGGTGGCGGGGGAGCGGTCGTTGGGGGGCGTCGAGGTCCAACATCTCGTGATGATCTCCGGGCCTGATGTCGTTGCAAACCCTATGCAGAGGGTGTACTAAGTCGGTGCATCGGGTTTGCAACGGGTGGAGGCACAGTGACGCGACGCGACGTCGACGTGGTGGTGGTGGGCGGAGGCCCGGTGGGGCTCGCCTTCGCCGCTGAGGCGGTTGCGCGCAACCTCACGGTGAGCGTCCTCGCAGGTCGTGACGCGCCTTGGACGCCGACGTACGGCCTGTGGGCCGATGAGGCAGCGGCGCTCGGCCTCGACGACGTCGTCGCGGGTCGATGGGACGACGTCGACGTCGTGACGACGCAGGGAGAGACCGTCTCGTTCGGGCGTGGCTACGTCCGGCTCGCGCGCCGTCGCTACCGGGACCGCCTGTTGCAAGCGATCGCTGCGGGGGGCGGTCTGGTCCACCATCAGAACGCCGTGGGCGTTCGGCACGACGACGATGGCAGCGAAGTCGAGGACGTGGAGGGCTTGGTGTACCGCGGCCGGATCGTCGTCGACGCCTCGGGCCCGCGCCCCGCGCTGCTCGCGGCCCGGAGCGCGCCAACGTCCTTTCAGACCGCGGTGGGCTTGCATGTCGAGGTCGACGCCCATCCGTTCCCGCTCGACCGCTTTCGCCTGATGGATTGGCGTTCGGTGCCCGGCCACGACGGACCGCCGACCTTCCTCTACGCGATGCCGCTCGGGAGCCACCGCTTGTTCGTCGAGGAGACGAGCTTGCTCGGCGCCGCTCGTCCCTTCCCTGAGCTTCGCGCGCGCCTCCTCGCGCGTCTTGTGCACCTCGGGGTGCGGGTCCGTGAGGTCATCGACACCGAGCTGTGCCACATCCCCTTGGACGATGGTCTCCCGTCGCGCGACCAGCGGGTGGTCGGGCTGGGAGCGGCGGCCTCGATGGTGCATCCAGCGACGGGCTACCAGCTCGCGCGCAGCCTTCGTGCCGCCTCGCGGATCGCCGATTTGCTCGCCTCTCAACGGCACGTAGCGCCACAGCGGCTCGCAGCGCAGGCGTGGCGGGCTGTGTGGCCGAGCGGGGCGCTGGCCGCGCGGGAGCTGTTCCTGTACGGGGCGCGGCGCGTCGCCCAGCTGGATGGCGCCCAGACGTCGGCGTTCTTCCGGGCGTTCGTCCAGAGCGACCCCGCGGCGCGTGACGCCTACCTCGCCGGCGACGCCGGCCTTGCGCCCGTGCTCGCCACGATGGCGCGCACATTCGCCGGTGCGCCGGCCCCCGTCCGCGGCACCTTGCTGCGCGGCGGTCACACCTTGCCGGGACGCTTGCTCAGTGCCTCGCTCGGCTTGCCCCCTCGCGTCGGAGCCTTCGGATGAACCTGCAAACGGCTTGGAAGCGGCTGACCGCCGACGCTTCGGACCTCGACGCTGTGCGTGACCTGATGCGCCAGTTGGTTGGCCAAGATCCCACCGACATCTGCGCCGAGATGGCCAGTGCGCACCTCGTCGGGGGGGGCAAGTACCTCCGTGCGTCGCTCGCGTTGGGGGCCGCCGCTGCGCTCGGGGTCGAGCCACGGCACGCGGTCCCGTGGGCCGCTGCGTGCGAGTTGATGCACAACGCGAGCCTGATCCACGATGATCTCCAGGACGGCGACGAGGTGCGACGCGATCGGCCCGCCGTGTGGCGGACGTACGGCAAGGAGCAGGCGGTCAACGCCGGCGACATGATGCTGATGCTCTCGGTCCGTGCGGTGTTTCAGACCGACGTCGCGCAGTTTGGTCCTGCGGTGGTCGCCGACCTCGCGGCGTGCATCGCGCGCCGGGGCGATGAGACGGCGCGGGGGCAGGCGCGCGAGATGCAACTCCGCGCGCGACGCGACTTCGACCGCGAACGCTACCTCGAAGCCGCGCGAGGGAAGACGGCTGGTCTGTTCGGCCTCCCCGTCGAGGGCGCCGCGATCCTTGCGGGGTTCAGCGCCGAGGAGGCCGTCGCGCTCGCGAAGCCGTTCGAAGCCCTGGGCTTGCTGTACCAACTGCAAGATGACGTGATCGACCTGTACCGCGACAAGGGGCGGGGCGCGCCCGGCGCCGACCTCCGCGAGGGCAAGGTCAGCGCGCTCGTCGTGTGGCATGCCGCGCAGCACCCCGAGGACGACGGGTGGCTGCACGCGCTGCTGACGCGTGGCCGCGCCGGCATCACGCCCGACGACGTGGTCGGGGCCTCCGAGCGGTTCGCGACGGGCGGCGCGTTGGTCGGTGTGCTCGCGGCGATCGACGCGCTCGCGGCGGCCGTCGACGACCCGGTGCTCGGCCGCGCCCCCGGCCTCGTCGCGGCCGCCTCCAGCCTGCGCGACGTGTTCCTCGCCCCCCTCGTCGGGCTTGGCCCCGATGCCCGCGCCGTGGTGTCGAGGTGAACGCGCCGCTGGATCCGCGGGCGCGCCCCGACGCGCTGGACGCCGACCGCCTGTCGGATGCCGACGCCCTCCTCGCCCTCGCAAAAGGGAGCAAGACCTTCGCGTTTGCAGGCTGGTTCCTTCCGGCCGACCGCCGGACCGACGCCGCGCGGCTGTACGCATTCTGCCGTTACGTCGACGATCTGGCGGACGACGCCCCCGATGTCGCGACGGCGCGCATCGCGCTCGATGGGGTTCGCGCGGAGCTCCGGGGTGAGGCGCCTGCGGGTCCGATCGTGGGGGCCCTGATCGACCTGCTGACGCGGTGTCGCGTCGATGTGGGCATCGCGGAGGCCCTTGTGGAGGGGGTGTCGTCCGACCTCGACGAGGTACGTCTCGCCGACGACGCAGCCTTGCTGCGGTACGCGTACCGGGTGGCGAGCACCGTGGGTCTGATGATGTGCGGCGTGCTCGGCGTCGACAACGA
>JBJONI010000214.1:0-3459 GCA_046051915.1 Pseudomonadota bacterium | reverse complement strand
CGACGGCGGCTGGGTGCTCTACCCTCGTGACCAGGTCGACACGTCGGGCTTTGTCGGCTGGACCGGCGGCGTCGAAGCGCTCGCCGCCGGCGATCTCGTGCTCTCCGAAGTGTTCTCTTCGTCTTCGTCATCGGCTTGCGGTACGGACGGGAGTTACCTCGAGGTCGCGAATGTCTCGGGACGGGACGTCGATCTGGACGGCTTGCTGGTGTACGACCTCGGCGCCGACCGGCCGCTGTTTCAGGTCCGAGCCACCACGCCGGTCGCGTCGGGCGACCGCGCCGTCTTCGTCTCAGGCGGAGACATCAACTGCCTCGGGTTGGTGAGTGACGCGGCCACCACGTGGGCCTATCCCGGGACGTTCCTCGGGTTGTACAACCGTCGCTCGTTGTTTGATCTGCTGTTCCCCGGGGTGGCGGTCCCCGGCGTGGGCGCCGCGTCGGAGCTGAAGGACGCCTATCTGGCTGCCAACAGCAACGACGTCGCGGCGGCTTGGTGTTCGGCCACCGCGCCGTTCGTGGGCTCGGATCTCGGAACGCCGGGCGGCCCTGCGAGTTGCGGCGCCCCGTGATCGTCGCGTGCTGTGCCGTTGGATGGTGACCACGGAGGCGCCGTCATATCGGTTGGGCGGAGGGTTCATGGACGCGTTGCTCAAGGCCCGCAAGGACCATCACCTCGACATCGTGCTTCATGGCGACGTCGAAGCGCCGTCCCGAGCGTTGGGTTTTGGACGTTGGGCGCTGGCGTTCGACGCGTTGCCGGAGTTGGCACTCTCCGAAGTGGATGTAGCCACGACGCTCTTTGGCCGGCGCCTGGCTGCGCCGATCGTCATCGGGGCGATGACGGGCGGGACGGACCGCGCGGGCGAGGTCAACGCCGTTCTGGCGCGCGCGGCCGCGCGGGTCGGGGTCGGGATGGCCCTTGGATCGCAACGGCCGATGTACCGGTTTCCAGAGACGACGCCGAGCTTCGACGTGCGCCGCGTGGCGCCCGACCTGCCGCTGCTGTTCGGGAACTTTGGCGCCGTGCAGCTCAACACCGGTGTGACGGTCGAGGATCTGGCGCGGGTGGTGGCGGCGGTCGGTGCAGACGTGCTCAACCTACACCTCAACGTGCTGCAGGAGGCGATTCAGCCGGAGGGAGACACGGACTTCCGTGGACTCACCCACAAGATCGGTGAGGTCGCGCGCGCGTTGTCGGTGCCGGTCGTCGTGAAGGAGGTGGGCTGTGGGGTCTCCGCGAGCGTCGCGGACCGCCTCGCGGCGCTGCCGATCGCCGGGGTGGAGGTCGCCGGCGCAGGCGGCACGAGTTGGGCGGCGGTCGAGTCCTACCGGGCCGGGGAGGGCGCCCGCCGTGCGCGAATCGGTCGCCAACTCGCGGGTCTGGGGCTTCCAACGATGGACAGCCTGCTCGCCGTCCGCCCGCGGATCGCTCCCCCTCGCGTGGTCCTGGCCTCGGGGGGCGTGCGCACCGGGATGGATGTGGCCGTCGCGCTCGCCGCTGGCGCCGACGCCGTGTGCATTGCGCGGCCGCTTCTCGAGGCGGCGACGGAGGGTGAGGACGCCGTCGTCGAGTGGCTCGAGACCCTGATCCTTGAGCTTCGTATCTTGATGTTCTGTACGGGGGCGCGTGATCTGGCTGCGTTGCGCGACGTGGAGCGCATCGACGTCACCGGGCGCAGCTAGTCGCGGCTTTGCCCCCGCGGCAGGCCGCGCGCTCGGTGGACGCGCCAACGCCCAGGCCTGTTTGGCGCGGCAGGCCGCGCGTAGAGGACTTGGGCTTCCGTCGTCGAACGACTCAGAAGGGCTTTGCGATCGCGAGCCACGCGCCGATCGCGCCGACGGCTGGCAGCGCCAGCCACGCGGGCCATGCGAACTCCTGCTTGCGACGGGGGATGAGGATCAAGGCGCCGACGACGAGCCACAGGGCGATCTTGGCGAGGAACCACGTCGGCATCCCTTCGATCTTGAGCTTGGCGTGCATACCGAAGCCTGCGACGAACGCGAGCAAAAGCCCGATGCCATGCATCGCGCCCAGAGGGCGACGGACGCGCGCGGCATCGCCGCCGGCGATCGCGACGCCCAACAGTCCTGCCAACGAGGCGAAGGCGAGGAACAAGCCGGTGAGGTGAAGAATCTTGTACGTTTCGTAAGGCATGGCTTCCCCTGGTGCGGGCCTGTAACGAGATCAGCGGACGTCGGGCGGCGGCGTGGTGAGGCGGTAGAAACGAACGCGTTCCGCGCCGATGTCCAGGCTGGGCGTGTCGAGATCACCGAGGAAACGCAGTGTGGTGCTGGATTCCCACGGCGCCAGCGGTCCACGCGCTTGGATCGACCGCGGGTAGTAGAAGTTGACCACCAAGCTCAAACCGTGGGTTTGCTCCCATGCGGTCGCGAGGAAGGGGTTGGGCCCGTCTCCGAGGGCCTCCCGCGCCGCGGCCGCGGACATCGCCCAACGCCCGGGGTCCGACGGGCAGAGCATCGCCTCGGCGAAGGGCGACCGGGGGCTCACAGCGGGGTTGAACTGTCCGCTTCGAAAGGCGACACCGCGTACGCCCCGTCCGTACGACCCGGCGGCGATTTCGCTGTGGTCAGCGAGCCGGACCCGGTTCATCACGCCCCAAGCGATCGCGCGATGCACCGCGGGATCGTCGGGAAACCCGGTCGACGTCGCTTCCGCGTGGACGAGGCGCGCGAGCAGCTCCGCGTCGGGGGTGTTGGCGGGGACGGCGTCCTTGGGGGCGGTGTCGGCGGGCCGCGTGAGGCAGGCGGGGAGCGCATCCTGTGCGAGCGCGGTTGCCGTCCACAGCCACAACAGGGTGATCCTCATCGCGCGTTCTCCTCGCTCGCTTGCGAAGGTCCGTAGCGCCATCGCTCGCGCGGCGAAAGGGGTTAGGGGGAGAGGGCCAGCAGTCGCACGCTGCGGGGGGCGGACGTGAGCGCAGGGTGGAAGGCATCGGCTTGGGAGCAAGTCTTCGGCGCGGCATCGCGCATGCCCGTGGTCCTCGTCGATGGGGACGGACCGTGGGCGTCGTTCGCGGGTGCGCTGGCGCTGCCGGTCGCCGAACGTGCGGCGGCGGGGGCCGCCGTGGGGCAGGCGCTGGCGGGGCGGCCCACGCTGTATGTGCTCGGCGATGCAGGCCGCAGCACCAGCCTCTGCGAGTCGCTGGCGGAGGCTGCCCAGATCTGCGCCCGGGGCTGGCACTTGCCGCTCGTGGTCCTCGTGGACGTGGACGCGACGGTCGGCGCGCCGGCCTGCGCCGCTGCGCTCGTGGCGACCGGGGTCGTGGTTCGGTGGTCGACGCTGCAAGCGGCTCCTGACGTGGTCGCTCGGACGTGGTCGGAGGGGCGCCCCACGGTCGTGCTCGTGGGCGGCGAGACCGACGGGGTCGGCGAGAGGGGCGAACGCGGTGTCGCGGAGGCGGCGGTGGGTCGGGCGCGGGCCACCGCCCTGGTTCTG
>JBJONI010000213.1:0-3606 GCA_046051915.1 Pseudomonadota bacterium | reverse complement strand
ACGCCTTCCTCCCTTGCGTCGAGAACATGGTCGCCGGCAACAGCTACAAGCTCGGCGACATCCTGCATTACCGCAACGGCGTCACCTGCGAGATCCACAACACCGATGCCGAAGGCCGCTTGATCCTCGCCGATGCGCTGATCGAAGCCTGCGCGGTCCCCGGGGTCAGCCGTGTCGTCGACCTCGCGACGCTGACCGGCGCGATCATCATCGCGCTCGGGTCGGAGTTCACCGGCCTGTTCACGCCAGATGACGCCCTCGCGGCCGAGCTCGACGCCGCGTTCGCGTCGGCCGGCGAGTTGGCGTGGCGCCAGCCGCTGCACGCGCCGTACAAGCGCCTGCTCAAGGGGACGTGGTCGCAGATCAAGAACGTCGGCGGTCGCGAAGGCGGCAGCATCACCGCCGCGCTGTTCCTTCAGCACTTCGTCACCGACAACGTCCGCTGGGCGCACCTCGACATCGCGGGCACCGCGTTCGCGGACGCGCCAAACGAGCCGTACACGGCCGGCGGCACGGGCCAAGTGGTCCGCACCCTCGTCGACTGGGCGACCCAGATCGCGACCTGACCGGTACGCTCAGCCGTCCGCCCGGCGCCGTGAGCGCAAGCCGGGCGCGGCGATCACGGCGTCCCAGCGAACGTCCGTCGCGTTCCACGACGGCAGCGCCGTCAAGTACGCGTCGCGCGACGTGCCGCCCGCGCCGAGTGACGCGAGGTGCGGCGTCTCTGCTTGGCAGTCGATCACCACGCCGCCTGCTGCGCCGAACCGCAGGCACAGGTCCCACAGCGCGAGCTTCGAGGCATCGGGGGCGCGGGCGAACATCGATTCGCCATGGAAGACCGCCCCAAGGCCAAGCCCGAACAGACCGCCCACGAGCAACCCGTCGACCCATACCTCGACGGTGTGGGCCAGCCCCGCCTCGAACAAGGCGCCATAAACCCGCTCCAGACGCGGCGTGATCCACGTCCCAGGCTCACCAGCACGGGGAACGGTGGCACAGGCGCGTACGACGCCGAGTAGATCGTGGTCGTAGCGCACCTGAAAGCGACCCTGCCGTGCCCGTTTCGCCAAGCTCGCGGACGCGTGGAAGGCGTCCACGCGCAGGACGCAACGCGGGTCGGGCGAGTACCATGGGAACGGCTTTCGCCAGTCCCAAGGGAAATAGCCATCTTGGTACGCCTGGATCAGCGTATCCGGCGTCAAGGAGCCGCCCGCGAAAACGAACCCGTCGGCATCCGGCGACACGCTGCGAGGATCGGGCAGCGGACGTCCCGGCAGCACCTTACGCACCCGCGCCCCCCGAGGGGGTCGGCGCCGACAGCGGCCCACGGTAGCCGGTCGCCAACAGGAAGAACTCACGGCTGTTGTTTCGGACCGCCTCCGGCCGATAGCGCGAGAGCTTGGTGAATCGCTGGCGCAGCGCGGTCTGAAATGCCGGGACCTCTTCGCCGTCGAACACCTTGAGGAAGAAGGCCCCACCCGTGACGAGGGTGGCCTCCGCGATCTCGAGCGCTGCACGGGCGAGCACGAGCTGTCGGACGTGGTCCGTGAACGCGACGCCGGTGGTGTTGGGCGCCATGTCGGACAGGACGACGTCGGCGGGGCCGCCGAGGGCTTCGAGGATCTCGGCAGGCGTGACGTCCAAGACGGAGCGCGCGATCCAGTGCCCTCCGGGGAGTGCAGGCGCTTCAAAGTCGACGCCGACGAGGCAACCCTTCCGTCCGACGCGCTCGAGCACGTACCGCGACCAGGAGCCCGGGAAGCACCCGAGGTCGACCACGCGCTGTCCGGGGCGTAGGATCGGATGCCGCTGGTCGACCTCGCTCAGCTTGAACACCGAACGGGCCGCGTAGCCTTGCTCCTTCGCCGCGCGCGTGAACCGGTCGGGCTTCTTGTACGGGTTCTCCGGCTTGCGGCTCATCGACGCTTCCCCTTCCCACAGGCGGCCTCGATGACCTCCCACAGCGCGTCGAGGCCAAAGTTGTCCTTCGACGAGAACAGAAGCGGCTGCCCCTCGGGAAGGTCGAGCGACGCGGCGAGCGCGGCGGCCGCCGGCTTGCGCTGATGTTTGCTCAGCTTGTCGGCCTTGGTCGCGACGACGACGACCGGCAAACCGAAGTCGCGGAGACCATCGAGCAGCATCCGGTCGAGCGCCTGCGCCTCATGCCGGGTGTCGACAAGCAACACGACAAGACGCAGCGCCGCACGGTCGGCGAGGTAGGTCTCGATCATCGGCTTCCACCGTGCCGCCACCTCGTCCGGGACCGCCGCGTAGCCGTACCCAGGGAGGTCGGCGAACACGGCCGCCTGACCGAGTTGGAACAGGTTGATCAACTGCGTGCGCCCCGGCCTGGACGAGACCCGGGCCGCCTTGTGGCTCCGAAGGAGCGTGTTGAGCATCGACGACTTGCCGACGTTGCTGCGCCCGGCGAACGCGACCTCCGGGAGACCCGTCTCGGGCGGACGCTCCGGAAAGCTGCCCAAGAACTGCAAGGCACCAACTTGATTGCGCACGACGTCTCCGGCCGGATGAACGCTAGCCGGTGTGGGGGGTCCGGTCCAGCGCCCTCACTCGCAGCGCTCCAGCACCTCGTTGCACGTCTGGCCGGGTGGGCACTGGGCGTCGGCCCGACACGGCGTGTAGCCCTCGATGACGATGTCGGGAACACGGGAGGACGCCGCGACGAACTCGACGCACGCGCCGGGCTCCACCGTTGCCCGGTCGACGGTGCGTCGAATCAGTTCTCCCGCGGGGAAACCCGTCAATCCGAGTGAAACCAACGACCCGAGCAGCGACGAAGGCACCTCGCCACGCCCGGGTGCATCCGGGAAGTGGCACTCGAGCGTCGACGGTGTCGTGCCGTGCTGGTCGATCCGAAGGCGGAGGAACACCTCCGTCGGTCCCGCAGACGGCGTCCACGTGACGACGAGCGGCTCGCCCTGCACGACCGTCCATAGCGACTCACCGAGATCCAACGCGTCGGGGGCGACGGCGTCGAGGGCGAAGGCAGGCCGATCCGGCCCCCCTTCCGCGCGCAGGCGAACGCGGTCGCCCGGCGTCCACGGCGGGTTGTCGATCGACGTGTTGAAGTAGGCAAAACCCGGCGCGCGGGGCGACATCGACACGGGCTCCGCAAGCCCATCGACCACGACCACGCCGACGTCCTGCGTCACAGGGTACGGGACGCACGTGCCCGACAGGTCGCACGTCTCGCTCGGCCCACAGCCGGGGTCGCAGAACGGGTTCTCGCGGCGAAGGATCGTGCAATCGCCCTCGGCCTCCATCGGCGTGAGCACCGACACCGGGAGCACCCCATCCGACACGCTGCCATCGACGAACGCGTAGTCCGACGTGCTGTCGACCACGAAGCCGCCCACGCGCTCCGCGAGCGGGCAGGCGCCGTCGAGCGACAGCGGCGGGGGGTCACCGGTGTCGGTGTCCTGCGGCTCGGGGGTGTCCGTGCCAGAATCGGTCTCCGCCGGGGTGTCCGTTCCCGAGTCCGAGTTGGAGTCGAGCGCGGTGTCGTCGGGCGCCGGGCCGGCCCCCCCACACGCGGCGAGGACAACAGGGAACCACAAGGCGCGCGTCATGGGTTGCTCCATCCCG
>JBJONI010000212.1:0-7203 GCA_046051915.1 Pseudomonadota bacterium | reverse complement strand
CAAGCGAGCCCACGCCTCAAGTTGGTCGTGCAGATCGGTGCGGCCCTGGCCGTGGCCTGGCTCGGTCTCCGCATTCAACGGGTTGACCTCCCGTTCCTCCCGATGATCCACCTCGGCTGGCTTGCCTGGCCGATCACCGTCCTGTGGATCGTCGGCGTCACCAACGCCGTCAACCTGATCGATGGACTCGATGGGTTGGCCGCGGGCATGGCGCTGTTCGGCCTGTTGCCGATGCTCGTGCTCGCGCTCGTCAAAGGCAACCTCGTGCTCGCGCTGATCGCGTGCTGCCTCGCCGGGTCCCTCGTCGGTTTCTTGGTGTGGAACTTCCATCCGGCACGGATCTTCATGGGCGACTCTGGGAGCATGTTCCTCGGCTTCATCCTCGCCGTCGTCAGCGTCGCGACCGCGAGCAAGGGCCGTGTCGCCGTGGCCCTCGCCACCCCAGTGCTCGCGTTGGGGCTCCCGATCCTCGACACGATGCTCGCGATCGGCCGGCGGGCGTGGAGCGGCCAGTCGCTGTTCATCGGCGACCGTAAGCACCTCCACCATCTCCTGCTCGACCGCGGGCACAGCCACCGAGGGGCGGTGCTCGTCTTGTACGCGGTGGCGGCGGCTTGGGCGCTGCTCGGCCTAGGGGTGCACTTCAACCGCGATCGGGAGAGCGCGGTGTTGTTCGTGCTGGCGTTGGCGGTGGCCGCCCTGCTGTTCCAGCGCACAGGCCTGCTCGAGCGCGCCGAGGGCGCCCCGAGCGCGGCCGCCGTGGTCCGCGCCCGGAACCTCAGCATCCGAGCCACGACGTCCGCGCTCGTCGGCCGTCTCGACGTCGACCAAGGACCGGACGCGCTCGTGCGTGCCGTGATCCGTCTCGCGCAAGTCTCCGGCTGCGACCGGGTCGAGGTCGAGCTGCGCGGACAAGACGCCACCACCGTCGTGTGGAACCCGCACGCGCCGGCCGGCACCGCGCCGGTTCGTCTCGACCTGCGACGCACCGACGGCCGCCCTTTCGGCGAGGTGCGCCTGTGGTGGGGCGATGAGGCGCCGCACGAGCCCGCCGTCCCGGGCTTCGAAGCCGCCATTCACCGCCTCGCCGACCGCGCGCTCCCCAAGGCTTCCTCATGACCCTGCCCGACCGTCCCTTGTTCCTGATCGGCACCGGTCGATGTGGCAGTTCCCTGCTGCTTCAATTGTTGGGGTACCACCCCGATGTCGCGTGGATGAGCCACTACACCAACCGGCTCCCGGGCGGCCCCTGGTGGGCGGCCCTCCACCGGATCCACACGATGCCCGGATGGGAAGGATGGTTGCCGCGCGCGACGAGCCCGTGGGTGCCGCAGGCCACGGAGCACTACCGCGCGCTCCGGCGTGCGACCGACGGCCGATTCACGGCGCCGCACGAGCTCACCGCGCACGACTGCACACCCGCCGACCGCGCACGCCTGCAGGCGCTGGCCAGCGGGCACGTGCGCGCACAGGGCGCGAAGCGCTTCCTGATGAAGCACACCGGCTTTGCGCGCATCGACTACCTGCTGGCCGCCTTCCCCGATGCCCGGTTCGTCCACGTCGAGCGGGATGGACGCGCTGTCGCTGCGAGCTTGACCCAAGTCGACTGGTGGAGCGGTGAGGCCGGCTGGGGCTGGGGTGCGCTCTCCGACGACCAGCGCGACCGCTATCGCGAGAGCGGCTACCATGAACTGGCGTTGGCCGGCTTGTATTGGGAAGTCTTGATGGACGCCCTGCGTCGCGCCGTCGCGGCCGCACCCGCCGACCGTGTGCTCACCGTTCGGTACGACGCCCTCGTCGCGGACCCCGCGTCGACGCTGACGGCGATCCTGTCGTTCGCCGACCTCGCGCCAAGTCCCGTCTTCGACCGCCGCGTCGCTGCCACCCCGATGACGTCGGACGACCGGCGATGGCGCAAGCGCCTGTCGTCCGACGATGTGCGCCGTCTTGAGGCGACGCTCGCGCCGTCGCTCGCGCGCTTCGGGTTCTCCCCATGACCACCCTGCCCCAGTTCGTCGGGATCGGCGCGCTCAAAGCGGGAACCACGTCGATCCACGCCGCGCTCTCGCACCACCCGGACGTGGCGCTGCCGCGACACCGAAAGGAGGTGATGTTCTTCGACCAGCATTGGCATCGGGGTGTAGGCTGGTACGCGGAGCACTTCGCCCACGCCGGACAACGCGTGGCCGGAGAGATCTCGCCCAACTACCTGTACGAACCCCAGGCCCCGGCGCGCATCGCACACACGTTGCCGGACGCGAAGCTGTTCGCGGTGGTGCGCGACCCCGTGGCCCGCTTTCACAGTCAGTACAAATTCGCCGTGAAGGAGCTGGGCTATCGGGGCACGCCGGAGACGTTCGCCGTGGACCACCCCAACGCCGTCGCGCGGGGCCGCTACGCCGAACAGCTCGGACGTTACCTCGACCACGTCGATGCCGAGCGGCTCGCCGTGTTCGCCTTCGACGATCTCGTCGGCCAACCGGTCGAGACACTCGCGTTGGTGCAAGCCCACCTTGGGCTTCGCCGGATCGACGCGCTTGGGGACGTCGATCAGGCGCACAACGCCTCCGAAGTCCCGCGGGCCCACCGCCTGTACGTGGCAGGACGCGCGGTCGCGGCTTGGCTGTACCGCCATGACCTCGCACCTCTCGTCCACGGCCTGAAGCGCCTCGGCGTCCGGTCTTGGTTCCTCCCGAAGGCCCCCGACCGCACCCCGCCTGTCACCTTCCAGCCGCTCTCCTCCGACCTTCGCGCCCGATTGACCGAGACCTACGCCGACGATCAGGCCCTGTTGTGCGGACTTTGGCCACGGATCGGCCACCGGCCTGCAAGCGTCACCACCGACACCGCGCCGAACAGCACCGCGAACACCCCGTAGCTGAGGGCGCCGACGCCAACCCGGACCCCAACGGGCCAGCCCGGCACCGCAGTCACCACGGCCGCCATCGCGAGGGCCGCGGCACCCCACCGCGCGAAACGCCCAACGTCGACGACCGCACCGAGGAGCCCGCCGAGCGCGCGACCCGTGCCGAGCACCAGCAGCAAGTCGGTCGCGACGGTCGTGCACGCGGCAGCCATCGCGCCCCCGGCCCGAAGGGCGAGCAGGTTGATGCCGATGTTGAACGCAGCGGCGAGGCCATCGATGCGCGCCCGCTCCGCGGATCGATCGCGTGCCGTCAAGCTGAGCCCAAAGTGCCCATGGAGGAAGCGCAACGGCATCGCACAGGCGAGCACCGCGAACACGGGCGCGCTCGCGGCGTAGGCCGGTCCAAACAGCCAAGGAACCAGCGCATCCGACACCGCGACGCCCCCCGCCGCGATCGCCACACCGAGCGCCCACAGCGTCTCCGAGGCGCGCCGCACCTCCGCAGACGCCTCATCGGCGGTCCCCGCGGCCGCGACCGCCGGGAAACTCGCCCGCGTCACCACCGTCGCGAGCAACGCCAACTGCAGCAGCACCGTCGAAGGGGCAGCGTACCGGGCGACCGCCTCAGCCCCAGAGAGCGCTTCGAGCAGCACGACGTCGACCTGCGCGTACACCGCGCCGAACAGCACGGTCGCGCCCAGCGCACGCCCTTCCCACAGCACGTCCCGCCAGGCCGGGGCAGACGCTTCGGTGGCGGGCGCCTCGCGAACAAAGGCGAGACCGAGCAAGCCGGCCGTCAACGCCCCCGTCAGGACGCGTCCGCCCATCACCGCAGCGACCCCAAACCCGGCGAGCAACAGTCCGACGTTGACGACGACCAAGGCACCTCGCCCCCACAACGTCGGCACGACCTCGGCACGGGTGCGGTGCAGGCCATGCAAGCCGGCTTCGAGGATCGAGGCGACGGATCCCAAACCGAGACCGACCGCCGCCGCCGCCGCCGCCGCGACCACGTGCGGGCGCCCATCCGCGAGGCCCACCCAAGCGACGATCGCAAGGCCGGTCACCGCCGACAGCACGCCCACGACGCCCACGACGGCGCGAACCCACGGCCTGGCGCGGGTGGGGTCTTCGACGAGCTGCCGCGTCAACCATGGGCCAAGGCCGAGCGTCGTCCCGAACGTCCCGAGAGCACACAACGACATCAGCCAGCGGTAGACGCCGAACGATTCGACGGGCAGCCACCGCGCCATCGCGAGGTTGACGAACAAGCCGGAACCCGCAAACACCAACCGCGACGCCGCGAGCGCGCCGAGACCGCCGCGTCGTCCCATGCCGCCTCCGACGGGGCTGGCGAACCCCGTTGACAGCCCATATCCTAACGCGTCTGGAGCCCGCGCATGACGCCTCGATTCGACCGACTCCCCGAGCGTGCCCGCATCGCGGCCAGCCTCGCTCGCAAGGCGTTCCACCAATGGCTCGACACCCCGAGCGGGGTCTCCCCCACCCCGATCTTCGTGCTCGGCTGCCAACGCTCTGGCACGACGATGTTGATCGACACCTTGATGCGGGCTCCAGGGCTGTGGTCCCACCCCGAAAAGTCCCCGATCGCGTATGACAACTTCCGTCTGAGAAGCGCACCGATCGTCCGGGCGATCACGGCCCGAACGCCCGCACAACGCGTGATCTACAAACCCCTGTGCGACAGCCAGCTCGGCGACCAACTGCTCGAAGAACACCCCGACGCCCGCGTGTTCTGGGTGGTCCGCCGGTGGCAGGACGTCGCCAACTCCGCGGTGGTCAAGTGGGGCGACCACCAGCGCGACGTGCTCCAAGCGATCCTCGAGGGTCGCGCCGACACCGTTGGGTGGCGCGGCGAGCGCATTCCGTCCAGCTTGGTCGATCAGCTCCGCGACGTCGTGGACACTCCCCTGACGGCCCACGCCGGCGCCGTCTTGTTCTGGTACCTACGAAACAGCTTCTTGTTCACGCTCGGTCTCGACCGCGACCCAAGGGTCCGGCTGGTCGTCTACGAGGACCTCGTCCAACAGCCGCACGACGTGTTCCCACGGCTGTTCGCCCACGTCGGGGTACCCTTCAGCCCGTCGATCCTCGCCGACATCCATGCCAAAAGCGTCGGCCGCGCCCAGGCCCCCGAAGTGCCTCCTCGCATCGCCGCCCTCGCTGACGCCCTCTCGGAGCGTCTGCGGGCTTTGGCGGGTTGACGCCTTCTCCACGACGCTGCCCGCCTCCCGGGCTACAACGGAACAACGTGCCCGCGGGAGCCGCATGCCCAACGACGTGAACGCCCAGTCGACGCCCTCCAGCGCGCCCCTGCTCGCGTTTCAAATTGAGGACCTTTGGCCCATCCTGCGCAAACAGCGCAACGTGGTCTTGCTGTTCTTGTTCACCGTCCTGACCACGACCCTCATCGGCGGCCTGCTCAAGACGCCGGAGTACCGCGCCACCGCGATCATCCAGCTCTCGCCGCAGGTGGGCCAAGAGATCGAGGTGCGCGAGGTCGTCGACAACAACGCGAACGGCTACTTCGAACTTCAACAGTTCTACCGCACCCAAATCCAGATCCTCCTCTCACGCGCCATCCGCGAGGAGGTGGTCCGTCGGTATGCGGAGGCTGGCTACGACGACCTCACGCCCGACAATGGCGGCGTCGACCGCCTGTACGCGATGATGACGGTGGTCCCCGAGGAGCAGAGCCAGCTCATCGACTTGTCGGTCGTCCACACCGACCCAGAACGTGCATCGGTCCTTGCGAACCTGGTGGCCGACGTCTACTCAGACCACACCCTCGCCGCGCGTCGCGACGCGAGTGCCGGCGCACGGGAGTGGCTCGATAAGCAGCTTCAGGACTACCAGACGAAAGTCGCCGAAGCGACGCGTAAGGTCCACGACTTCAAGGCCCGCGAGAGCATGATCGGCGTGGAGGGTGAAACGAACACCCTCGCGACCCAGCTCGCGAGCCTCAACGAGGCGTACGGGCGGAAGACGGCGGAGAGAATCGTCGCCGAGACCAGCCTGTCGAGCCAAGAAGCCCTGTTCAAGCGCGGCCTGTATGGCGACCTCACGAAGGTGATGAGCTCGGCCACGCTCGACGCCGCAAGCCAAAAGCTCAACGAGGTCGAGGCCCGCTACGCGCGGCTCAACGCCGTACAGGGCCCCCAACACCCCGATGTCGTCCAGGCCAAGGCCGAGCGCGAAGCCTTCGCCAAAGCCGTGCAGACCGAGCTCAAGCGCCTGATCGAAACCGAGCGCAGCGTCGTCGCTGCCATCCGTGAGGCCGAAACGAAGCTCGCGAGCGAGATCGACCGGGTCAAGGACGCGCTGATCGACCAACAGTCGCAGATGGGCGACTTCGCGCTCCTCCAAGACGACCTCGACCGCGCGACGGCGTTCTACGACAAGCTCGCCGAGCGTTTCGAAGAGGTCAGCGTGACGGCCGAGACCCAGCTCAACAACGTGCGGATCGTCGACCGCGCGCTCGCGCCGCTGTCGCCTTGGAAGCCGAACATCCCGTTGTCTCTCGCCGTCGCGGCCGTGGTTGGCGTCGTCGGAGGGATCGCGCTCGCGTTGCTCCGTGAGTACGTCGACGACACGATCACCTCCCAGCTCGACGTCATCGCCCACCTCAAGGTGCCGTTCATCGGGCTCATTCCGCGCTTGCCCGAAGGCGTTCACAGCACCGAAGCCGACCTGTTCACGCACTTCAATCCACGGTCGAGCGTCGCCGAAGCCGTCCGCGGTCTGCGCGCCGTGCTCGAGATGAACCCGCACGGCCCATCACCCCGGCGCATCCTCGTGACGAGCTCGGTGGCGCGAGAGGGGAAGACGAGCACGACGTTGCGCCTCGGGGTCAGCTTCGCGCAGATGGGCAAGCGCGTCGTCATCCTCGACGCCGACTTGCGTCGTCCGCGCCTCCACAAGGTGTTCGGCGCCGACAACCGCGTGGGCCTGAGCTCGTACCTCGTCGGCGTCGCGGGGGCCGCGGAACTCCCGCAGGCCACCGAAGTCCCGAACCTGTACTGCATCTACTCCGGGGAATCCTCGGACCACCCCGCCGAGTTGATGGGCTCTCCCCGCATGGCACAGGTCCTCACGGAGCTGGAGAGCCACTTCGACATCATCCTGCTCGATACACCGCCTTCGGTGGCGCTGTCCGACGCGGTCACCCTGAGCCGCGTCGTCGACGGCATCGTGCTCGTCGTCAAGGAGCAGGCGGTCAGCCGTGCGGTGGTCAAGCAGACGCTCGATCTGATGCGCCAGGTCGAAGCCAAGATCTTCGGCGTCATCCTGAACAACGTCGACCTGCAGCGCGGCGG
>JBJONI010000211.1:0-5686 GCA_046051915.1 Pseudomonadota bacterium | reverse complement strand
TCACCGAGCATCGCCTCCCCACGCACGACCTGAGTGGGCGTCTGACCACCGGCTGGGAACTCCACACCCCATCCGGTCGCCTGCCTGACGAGCAGCCGCTCCGCGACCTGCCTCGCGGCGCGCTGTTGTGTCTGCAACGGGTCACCGGCGACGAAGTCCCGGTCGAGGTGTCCCGCGATGGGTTCGTCCTGCTGCGCACCGCGATCCACCCCGCGCTCCGGGTCGAGGAGGTCCTTGCGAGCCTCGCGCACCTGCTGGGTGCGGGGGCGCGGGTGCGGCTGGTTGTCGACGGGCGCGTCGTGCCGCCGAGGTCGCTGATGTCGAGCTACCTGCGACCCGGCGCGGTGGTGGAGCTGCTCGCGTGACGGCGCGCTGGGACGTCATCGTCCGCGTCCTCAACGGCCCGACGGCGTCCCGCGAGCCGGTCGTGTTGCGTGGGCCCGTCGTGATCGTCGGCACCGAACCCGGACCCGGGGGTCTGGTGCTGCCGGCAGGTCGAGGGATCGCGCCCCAGCACGCGACGCTGACCGCGTACGACCCCACCACCGTGTTCGTCGCACCCCAAGGACACAACCCGATCCGGATTGGACCGTACGCCGACGTCGCGTGGTCGGACATCGAACCGATCACCGAACGAAGCCGGCTCGGCCGCGGCAACGCGATCCACCTCGGTCCCACAGGGGCCCGCGGGATCACCCTGGAGTTCCTCGGCTGCCGCGACCTCGGCCTTCAGAGCACCGCCCGACTCGCCTCGGACGCCGCGGACGCCGGCCGCGTCGCCGAGCGCCCGCCCGATGGCTACGCCGCGCGGGCCACGCGCCCGAGCGCACGGGAGTTGGTCACCGACTGGATGGACCCCAGGACCTTCCAAGCGGTGCTCGCGTTGTTCGCGGCAGGGATCGGGCTCGCGCTGGTCGCCCTGCTGTTGGTCCGGACCCAGCAGTCGAGCGAACTCGTCCCCGAGAATGCCGCGTACTGGGATGCCGAGTCCTATGTCTTCTCGTTCACCGACCACGGTGGGGGTGCCGCAGACGCTGCAGGCAAGCCCGCGGAGACGTCGGGCTACGAGAGCAAGGAAAACGCCGCCGCAGAAGCGGCAGAATGGGCGAAGCAACTGAGCGATGCCAAGGGCTTTGACCGGGCGATCTTCGACTTCGTCATCGCGCCCAACCGGTGGGCCGCCCAGAGCGTCGGCGCTGGCCCTGCGCAACTGCCCGAGTTGTTCTCCGACGACCCCAGCCAATGGGATCCCCGGTTCTTCGGCCGCATCGAAGCGATCGTCCGTGGCTGGGCGAACGCGTCCTACTTGTACGCGCGCTGGGAGGAGGTCCACGACCCCTTCCGCGAGGTCGTCCGGATCGCGAGAGAGAACCAGCTTCCCGAGGCGCTGGCCGGCATTCCGATGACCGAGAGCTGCTACCGATCGACGCCGATCTCGCCGTGTTGTGCAAAGGGGTGGTGGCAGTGGATGCCTGAGGGAGGCCCCCGATTCTCCGCGATGCCCGAGTTCGGCCCGGACTACGCGGTGCGCGAGTGCGGGTGGAAGGGTGCGCCTGGCGCGACGCCGTTCACGCCGACGTCCAAAACGCCCGTCCCCGGTTGTTGCAATCCACGAAGCCCGAACGCGGTCTATGTCTCGGCCGGACCGTCGTGCCGCCTGGCGGAGTGCGCGGTCGACTTTCGCACCGACCTCGAGAAGTCGACGCGTGCCTCGATGGTGGCGCTCGGTGAGGCGTTCAACGACCGAGAACTTCGGGCGAGCGGCGCGGTCGTACAGGTGACCATCGCCAGCCACAACGCCGGCTACCATGACGCGTTGTTGTTCGAGAGCGACCCGCCCAACAAGCCCTACAACCTGCTCCCGGCGTTCCGACGCTGGTACCGCGAGAAGGGATCGGTCCCGACAAGCCACTTCTACGGCGACGTGATGCGGTGCGCGTCGCGCGACACCGCGAGCGGCAGCTGCATGAAGTACATGATGTACGAGACGCAGCGGTACTCGGTCGACGTCCTCGCGAAGTTTCTCCTCGCGGTCTGCTACTACGGACTCAACTACCGTGAGGAGCCCGAGTTCGCGCCGTGGGCGAAATACTTCGAAAAGGACCAGTACTGCACCTACATGAAGGTGCCTTCCAAAGCGTCCTTGCAAGGTGGCAACAGCAAGCCCGTGTGCGGCCAGTGACCGCGGGGCGTCGGCTCGCGCGCCGGTTCGTCGCGCTCCTCGTGCTACCCGCCCTCCTCGGCCTGCTGTGGCTGGAGGACCTCCTCGAACGAACCCCCGTCCGCCGGCAGGACGCCACCGCGCTGAGCAGCCCGGTGGACCGCTTGGTGTACACCCCCGACAACCGCGAGACCAACCTGCGAACGCTCGGGTTGGACGCGAAGTTGTTCGAGCTCGGCGTCGCGGAGGCGCGTCGGATGGACGCCGGCAAGGACCGGATCGTCGCAGCCCTCACCGAGGCCCCGCAAGGGCTCGTCGCGACCGCGTTCTGCCGCCAGAGCCTCCCGGTGGCGTACCGCGCCGCCCTGTTGCTGATGGCAGGTCCCCGCGACGGAACGACCGTGCTCGACCCCACCCAACAGCCGCTCACGGCGGCTTGGGCTGCCTACCCGAAGGAGTCGGTAACGGCGCTCGCGACCCGCTACGAGGGAGCGTCCGACCGCCAACCCGAGGACACCGCGATGGCGCTCGCCGCCTTGATCACCGGCCGTGCGGAGGAAGCCATTCCCGGCGGGCTGCGCGTCCCCTTCGACCGCCGCTATGCGGAGGGCGGGCGGTTGGCAGGCGTCAAAAGTGTGGCGCCCGCTGTCGACGCGGCGCTGTTGCGCTACGTCGCCCGTACCGTCGTCATCGCCGAGATCGTCCAGGGCGACCCCAAGCGATGGGGCTGCGGCGAATAGCGGGAGAATCACGTGTCGACCTTACACATCGAGGACGCGCCGAACGGCCGCTGGCGGGAGCTGACGCTCCACCATGGGAAGGCCAACGAGATCGGCACCCAACAGCTCGACGAATTGGAAGCGTTGATCGCATCCATTCAGCAAAGTGACACCCTCGCCGCGCTGATCACGCGCTCCACCCAATGCACCCGAGCCGGCACGCCGGTGTTCGTCGCAGGCGCCAACGTCCTCGAACGCGTCGGATGGACCGAGGACGCCGTCATCGCGCATGTGGCGCGCCAGCGCGCGATCCTTCGACGACTCGCGGAGGCACCCGTCTTCCACATCGCGATCGTCGATGGCGTCGCCTACGGGTGGGGCGCCGAGTACACCCTCACCGCCGACTACGTGCTCGTCAGCCCGGGAGCGCGCTTCGCGCTGCCCGAGACCGGCCTTGGCATCCTCCCCGGCGCGGGGGGAACCACCGAATTGCAGCGCCGCATCGGCCCCGGCCACACGGCGCGCCTCGCGATGACCGGCGAGACGATCGACGCCGACGAAGCGGTCCGAATCGGCCTCGCCCACGCCTTTTGTCCGAGCCCAGAGGCCGCACTCGCCGAGGCACGCCGCCTCGCCGCCGCCGCCGCCACACGGTCGCCCACCGCGAACACCACCTTCAAGGCTGCGCTCCTCGCGAGCCAAGGGTTGAACCGCTCCGAAGCTGCCGCGGTCGAAGCCGCCGCTTACGCCCACACGGTCCGCAGCGGGGAAGCCGCGATCGGGCGCGCGCGGTTCGCGGCAGCGTCCGACGACCTCAAGCCGGCGTGGGGCCCAAGGAGGTCGCCATGAACGCGCGTGACGCGGCTCGGGCCCTGGGCGCCGTCGTGACGTTGGCGGGCTGCCACGCCACGACCCAAGGCACACCGTGGGCTTCCGAGAGCTGCGGCGCAACACGGTTTGCCTGGGGTGACCCGCAGGCCGCACCGTTCTTCGCGTTTCCGTCCGACGCCTACACCGTCGCCGACGGCGCCTCCCCGACGGGTCGGCGTGTCGCGCTCGGTGAGCCGGCCTGGCTCGCCGACCAAGCCCCCGTCCTGCAGACCGCGGCGGCCCAGATCGACGGTCTCGGCGGGTTCGCGCGCCTCGGCACGGTGCTTCTCGCGTTCGAGGGAGACATCGGCGTCGTGCCCGACCGCACCGACGCCACGATCCGCCTCGTCGATCTCGATGCAGGCACCGATGTCGACGCCTTGTTGACGCTCGACGACGATGGCCGCTTGCTCGTCGCGCAGCCGCTCGTTCCGCTCGCCGCCGGACATCGGCATGCCCTGATCGTCACCACCGCACACCCCGCTGCCGACGGCCGTTGCGTCACGCCCTCGACAGACCTGCGCCGCGCACTCGCCGACGCCGACCCGTCCCTCCCCCTGCCCGACGGGCTCGACCCGGGTCAAGTGAGCGCGATCACGGTGTTCACGACCGACGACACGTCCGCCCGGATGGAGGAAGCCGCGCGCGTCGCCGCGGAGAGCGCGCCCACGTGGAAGGAAGTCGCACGGTGCGAGGACGACCCACGCGGTTGGCGCCGTTGCGATGCCGTCCTCCGCGCCTTGGACTTCCGCGAGCCTGGCGGGGGCATCCAAGCCCTGCCGTGGGGTGGCTACGACGTCCCCGTCCGCATCCTGCTGCCGTACGGCGAGGGCCCGTTCCCGACGATGATCTACGGACACGGGCTTGGGGGAAGTCGCGCGGAGGCCGAGGAATTCGCGGGTGTCCTCGGCGCGCTGCCGTTCGCCATCGTCGCCACCGACGCCCTGTCGCACGGCGATCATCCCAGCGTCGCGCCAGGAAACGACGGGCCGATCGACTTCCTCGGCCTCGACCTCCTGACCGCGAACATCGACGGCGCGCAGCTCCGAGCGAACTTCGATCAGACGGTCCTCGACCGCGCCCAGCTGATCCGACTCGTCCAAACGACGCCTGACGTGGACGGCGACGGGCTCGACGACCTCGACCCCGACCGCCTCGCGTACACCGGCGTCAGCCTCGGCGGCCTGCTCGGGCCCGGGCTGCTCGCGCACACGCCCGGCATTCAGGCCGCCTCGCTGCCGGTCGGTGGCGGCCACCTCATCCGGTTCGTGACGGACGCCTCGCTCGGCCCGGTCGCGATCGGCGACGTCCTGCGCGGTTTGTTCGGTGCCCCCCTGCCCTGGCAGTGGTTCCTCGCGTTCGGACAGGTCGCGATCGACGGCTCGGATCCCGCCGTTCACGCGGCCCGCGTGCGCAAGGACCGCCCGTTCGGCGACCCCGCGCCCGACATCGCGCTTCCGGTCGCCGTCCATGACCAAGTGGTCCCGCTCCCCACCGGCGCGATGCTCGCCCGCACCCTCGGGTTGCCTCAGGCCGGCACCGTGTTCGCCCCGATCCCCGGCCTCGACGGACGCGTGGCCGCGCCGGTCTCGGGCAACGCGGAAGAAGGCAGGACTGCCGCATATTTTCAGTTCGACGTCGTCCATCGC
This sequence comes from Pseudomonadota bacterium, assembly GCA_046051915.1. GTDB lineage: Bacteria > Myxococcota_A > UBA796 > UBA796 > JBEIFN01. The sequence continues at coordinate 287 of JBJONI010000211.1, read as the reverse complement.
GATGGCGTCGCGTCGGCCGCAGACCACATCACCACGGTGTTCTCCGACGAGCACCTGCGCCAGCTCCGCCACTGGTGGACGACGTGGGTCGAGGACGGAACGCCCGAGCTGATCGACCCGTACGCAACACCCTGAGCGTCGCCTCGTGTTGCGGGGGCTGTGCAGCGTCGACCCGACGCGGTAACGGCCCCCCTCCCGGAGGTTGCATGCAGACGCGCGCCGAACACTGGGAGCGCCTCGACGGCCGCTTCGACCTGCTCATCATCGGCGGCGGCATCACCGGCGCG
>JBJONI010000210.1:0-4510 GCA_046051915.1 Pseudomonadota bacterium | reverse complement strand
CCTAAGACGTGCCGCCTGGAGGCCTTCGTCGCATGAGTGAACCGAAGGACATCAACGAGGAGGTCTCGGACCTCATCGACATCGGCAAGCGCCGTGGCTACGTCGCCTATGACGAATTGGGTGCGAACAACCCCGCGCATCTTCTGGACGCGGCCCCCGGCGACGACGTGTCGATCCTCTTCCACGAGGACGATGTCGACCCGCTCCAAGACCGCAAGCGGCGCGTTGAAGAGCGCCGCGGCCAGGTCGTCGACGAACGTAACGACCCCGCACGCTCGAACGACCCCGTTCGCGTCTACCTCCGCAAGATGGGTTCGATCCACTTGCTCTCCAAGGACGGCGAAGTCGAGATCGCGATGCGCATCGAGGAGGGCGAAGCGGTCGTCCGTCGCATCGTCCTCACCAGCCCGCCATCGGTTCAGTTCCTCACCGAGCGCATCGTCGAGGATCAAGAGCGCATCCTCCGCGCTCAGAAGAGCGGTAAGCGCGCGAAGCCCGCGACGAGCACCAAAGGCAAGCCGCTCACCGACGTGCATCAAGACGCCGTCGCCAAGCTCACCACGCTCGCCGACGCCCGCGACGAGCTGGAGCGCGCGCGCACCCGCAAGCGCGAGACGGAGCTGCGCTCCGAGATCGTCGCCACCGAGAAGTCGCTCTACGAGCTGATGGGCACGCTGGACTACAGCAAGCGGGACCTCACCGAGATCTCGCGGCGGATTCAAGCCGCTTGGGTCGAGGTCGCCCGCTGCGAAAAGGAGATCGAACGGGTCGCCCGTGATGCGCGCCTGCCGATGAAGGATCTGCGCGCCGCGATTCGTAAGGTCCGTCGCGGCGACGAGACGTCGGGTGACGAGGTGATCCGCCGCACGGGGATCTCCGAATCCCAGTGGAAGGACTTCGACTCCCGGGTGCGACGCGAGATCCGTCAGATCCGCAAGAAGGAGAAGGACGTCGGGATGAACCGCGACCAACTCGAGTTGGCCGCGCGTGACCTCAAGAAGGGCGAAGCGGTCGCGGAACGCGCCAAAGACGAGCTCGTTCGAGCGAACCTACGCCTCGTCGTCAGCATCGCCAAGAAGTACACGAACCGCGGGCTGCAGTTCCTCGACCTGATTCAAGAAGGGAACATCGGCTTGATGAAGGCGGTGGAGAAGTTCGAGTACAAGCGCGGCTACAAGTTCAGCACGTACGCCACGTGGTGGATCCGCCAAGCGATCACGCGCGCGATCGCCGACCAAGCACGCACCATCCGCATCCCTGTCCACATGATCGAGACGATCAACAAGTTGATCCGGATGCAACGACACCTCCAGCAGGACCTCGGACGCGAGCCGCAGCCCGAGGAGCTCGCCGAGAAGATGGAGATGAGCGTCGACAAGGTCCACAAGATCTTGAAGATCGCCAAGGAACCGATCTCGATGGAGACACCGATCGGCGAGGAGGAAGATTCGCACCTCGGCGATTTCATCGAGGACAAAAACGCGCCAACCCCCGCAGAGAACCTTGTGAACGCCGCCATGGCCGAGCAGGTTCGCAAGGTGCTGGCGACCCTCAACGAGCGCGAAGAGCGCGTGCTGCGTCGCCGCTTCGGCATCGGCGAGCGGTCCGACCACACCCTTGAGGAGGTCGGCCAAGAATTCGAGGTCACACGCGAGCGCATCCGCCAGATCGAGGCCAAGGCGATCCGCAAGCTCCGTCATCCCAGCCGCCAGAAGCGCCTGCAGGAGTTCATGGAGTCGTGAGCCACCGCCGGGGGATGTCCGAAGCGGCCGTCCGCGCGCCGCCGAGCCTGGATCCCCCACCGACCCCACGGAGCCCACCGCGATCTCGCGGTGGGCTCGCGACGTTTCGGCAGGGCACACCACCACCATCTCGGGTATTTTGAGCCACCATTCGAACCATTCATTTCCAACTCGTTGGCGGGAAAGGCCTGTCTTGGGAAAAATGAGAACCAACCCAAAACGGCAAGAGAAAATCCACCAAGAGGGGTGTTACGGGGGTGCCCATGCATACTTATGATTCGCGCATGAAACTGAACCACGACATGCTCGCTCGCCTCCTCGGTCACGCGATCGCCGCGCGCCGAAAAGAGCTTGGACTCTCGCAGGCCGACGTTGCGGCGAGGCTCGGGATGTCGTCGCCCGAGTCGCTCTCCCGCTACGAGCGTGGCGAGCGCGAACCCCGATGCACCACGCTCGCGCGCATCGCGTGGGCCCTCGAGACCGGGTCGGCCGACCTCATGGCCGCGCTCGACACGCCCGGCCCCGCGGTCACGATGCCCAAGGACACCGATCCGCAAATCTACGCCACCACCCTGCGCATCCAGCAGGTGGTCGGGCGCATCGCAAAGCGCAACCCCGAAGCGCTTAGCCTCGTGGAAGCCTTGCTCACGGCCACCGACATCAACCTGCGCGAGTCGAACGCCCAAGGACGCAAGCGCGGCTAAGCCAGCAAGGCCCGAACCCGTTAACGGTCGCACGGGCGGGCCCATAGCTCAGTTGGTCAGAGCACGCGGCTCATACCCGCAGGGTCCCAGGTTCAAGTCCTGGTGGGCCTACCCGACCCCACAGCGCACCGCTCGCCCCGCTCAGGCGACGTCGACGCGCACCAGGCGGACCAGCCGCGCCAGCGCCCGAACGACGTCTTCGGTGCGCTCGGACTGGACAATCGCCCAGCCCTCGCCTTCGTAGTGGGTCGAACGTGCCATCCCGACGCGCGGCAACTGGCGGTCCACGACGAACTGCCCGATCTCGGCTTGGGCTTCGGCCAGGCCGCGCACGCGCACGACGCGCGCCCCCGTCCCCTGGCCACGGAAGAACGCACAACCCACCGCGCTCGTCCGCGGCGCCGGCGTGAAGCGTTCGAACACCATCAGCTCAGCCCACCGCTGGATCATGTCGACGTTGTGGGCTCGACCCATCATCGGCATGATGTGGACCCCCGGCGGACGCGCCGCGACCTCCGAGATCACGAACCGACCGTCGGGCCGCTTGAACCACTCCATGTGCGTCAGGCCGTCGTCGAGCCCGAGCGCGCGCAGCGCCGCCTCGTTCGTGTCCTTGAACGCCACGTGCTCGGGGGAGTCCTCGACGCGCGGCAACGCGACCGTGTACTGGATCCACGGGTTCTCGAGAACCGTCAGCGGGCCGGGCCGGTACCAGGTGCCCGACCACCACTGGGTCTTGCCCGCGACCGTCACGGCTTCGAACGTGTTCTCCTCGCCCGTGACGAACTCCTCGGCCTGCCAGACGTTGTCCTCCGAGGGGTTCATCGCGGGCAGCAGCTCGCGAAGTTGGTCGCCGGTACGGACGCGAACCGTGGCGCGGCTGCCCAAGCCCTCGAGCGGCTTGACCACGATCGGGAACCCGACGCGCTCCGCAAACGCGAGCAGGTCCGCATCGGACGCGATGCGTGCGCTGGCCGCGACGGGCAAGCCCGCGTCACGGAGGACGGCCTTCATGCGGTCCTTGTCGCGGAAGTTACGGGTGGCCTCGACCCCGAGGCCAGGAACGTCGAGGGCCGCACGGATCGCGGCGGCGCTGCCTTGGGTCTGCTCCAGCATGTTGACGACGCGGTCGATGGGTCCGATCTTGGCGGCCAGGGCTCGCGCGCCCGCGACGACCGTCGCCTCGTCAAGCGGGTCCCCAATCCGGACATGCCCGGCGAGCAGGGCGCGCTCGGCAGGCGGCAACGCCTCGATCGACTGCTGATGGAGCAACCCCACAGCCACACCGGGGAGCTGCGCCACGGCGCGCAGGTAACGACGGCTGTTCTCGCCGAAGTAGGGCAGAAGGAGCAGGACGCGGCGCATGGGACCCTCCGAGAGGGGCGCTCCTACCTCTTGCTCCTGCTGCTGGCGACCCCCAAACGCGCGCTTAGGGCACAATCAGCCCGCTGTCACCGGGAAGCTGGGGGTCGGGCGTGACCGCTGTGCCGAACCAACTGCAACCCGCAGCCATCTCCGGCGACTCGGACGTGTCCGGCATCCAGACAACGTCTTGCGCGTACCCGGGCTCCAAGTAGAAGAACCAAGGCCGATCCACGGGATCTGGGGAGCAGATGCCATCGGCGTCGAGATCGAGGTAGGCCGCCACGCCATACAGCGCGCCCACGGTCAACGCGTCTGGGAACTCCAGCACGGGATCGACGTCCACCTCTTGGGTCACAGAGAGCACGGCAACCGCGTCGAGCACGACGTCGGTCCGCAACACGGTGCCCGGAAACCGCGCCGCAAGATCGGTCGCGTCGACGACGAACCCGGTCGTGGATGGCGCGCACGCCATCAGCCACAGCGAGACGAGCATGTGCCCCCCGGTCAGATCGAGATCGAGCCCTCACGAAACGCGGTCTTGCCGATCCAGCAATTGATCACCACGGGGCCGTTCCGGCTCAACTCGCGGGCGCGGTCGAGCACGGAGGCGATCTCGCTGCTGTGCTGAAGCAGCAACCCCTTCGCGCCGTAGCCCTCCGCCACCGTGTGGTAGTCGTTCCGGACCAGCACGGTGCCGAC
>JBJONI010000209.1:0-2815 GCA_046051915.1 Pseudomonadota bacterium | reverse complement strand
GCGCCGCGACCCGCCGGAAGGGCCGGGTGCCGGCCGGAGGCCGGCAGGCGCCCGCGGGTGTGGGCTGGCCCGGATGGTCAGGAGGGTTCGGTGCCCGAAGGTTGCAGGAGCGAGCGCCAGTGCGCCTTGACGGCGGCGCGCTCTTCGTCGCTCAGCCCCAAGGCGAGAACATCGAGTGCTGCAACGGGCCCGCGGCGCCAGGCGCCCGGGCCGGCGCGGTGGTCGAGGCGAAAGTGAACAGTCTCCGCCCGCAAGAGGCGCAGGACTTGAAAGTTGGTCACCCACTGAATGCTGCGGGCCCCGGCAGGCCAAGTGCCCGAAGTCTCCAGGATGGTCTGCTCCGGGTCGTTTGTGGAGAAGCGCTGGAGCCGGAACGAGACGGTCGCGTCGGTCTCGGGCGCGCGGTCACGACAGCGGAGCCTCGCCGCCACCGCGAAGCCGTGATGCAGCGCCGGGAAATCCGGCGCGCGCAACTCGGACAGGCATCCGACGAGCGTGAGGCTATGGGTTGCGCGATCTTCGATCACGCGCTCGGCGAGGACCATCCATTCCACGTCGATCTTCATGCGGCGATCTGCGTAGTGGCGAGAGGGTGAAAGGATGCGCGGGTTCGGCCCACGACCTGCGGGTCCGGGTCAGACGCGAGGACGGGCGCCGCGCAGGCCTGCGTGAGCGGGGCGCCGCCGAGGGCGCGGGAGACGGCTTGCCGAACGAAGGCCTCGAGCCCGTCGCAGCCGCCGTAGCCGATGCGTTGAGCAGCGGTCACCAGCGTGGTTGGCAGCTGAACCCACGCATCGCCCTCGGGCGAGGAGGAGCGGTCGGCCACGAGCAGGCCGGGAGGAATGCCCAGCACACGCTCGAAGTCGCGCACCATGTCGAGGGTGAGCGGCCGCTTGCCGGAGAGCACTTCCGAGACCCGGCCGGTGCTCTTCCAGCCGAGCAACTGCCCGAGCTTGCGCTGGCTGAGGCCCAGCTCCGCGCGCTTCGCCTCGATGACGACCCGGGGTTGCGCGGGCGGCAGCACCGGGTGGAGGGAGGACGCCTCGTAGGCGTCGATCAACTGGGCCATCACTTCGAGGAGGAGCGCGTCGGCGGACCCGGGCGCGGCGCCCCAGAGGGAGTCGACGAGCGCGAGCGCCCGTGCGTGGTCGGCGTCGGTGTGAATCGGGAAGGCGTGCATGCGGGGCCTCAGCGTTGTTCGGGGCGCAGCGTCACGGTCGTGGCGTCGATTTTGTCGTACTCGGCGTGGGTGCCGATGAACTGAACGCGAACGATGCCGTTCATGGTCGCATCGGCGTACTGCAGCTCGCAGACGATGCGGTAGTCGTTGCCGTGAATGTTGAAGATCACGCGCTTGTTGGCGATGGGGCGAGCGCCGCGCACACAGGTCTGGAGGTCGGCGGGGGATTGCCACCGCGCCGCCTTGACCACGGCGACCCAGTCGGAGAGCGCCTGCTTGGCAGCGGGGTGGGCGTGGGCGAAGGCCTCGACGGTCTTTGCGGTGATGAGCCACATGTGGCGCTTCGACTCCACATGGCCGCTCCCGACATGGGAGCATGTGTATCGAGGGGTGCGCGGCTGTCAAGCGGTGCTGTCGGTCGGGCAGACGAACGGCTCCCCTGCGTCTCGCAGCGCCCGCCGGTGCTGGGACCTAGGGAGGTCAAGCTCAGTGGTCTGGAGGGGTGGGGGGCACCGCCCAGTTGTGGAGCAGGTCTTCGGTGGAACTCTGCCGCCGGGTTGGCTGCGCCGTGGTAGATATACATCCGTATAGCGCCGGGAAGGCGGAAGCCCGTGAGGGAGGTGTCGAATTGAGTGACAAGGATCTCCTCGAACAGATCGACGGGCACTTGGCGTCGCCGAGCCTGTCTTGGTTGCTTGGCGCCGGCGTGAGCTTCAGCGCAAAGATCCCGTTGATGTACCCATTGACAGCCCGTGTTCTGAAGATGCTGGAGGACGGGAGCAGCGCAAGCTTCGATCTCGTTGAGTCCATCAAGGGCGAGTTGCCGGACAAGTGCCACGTTGAGCACCTTTTGAGCCACCTCGGCGACTACTCGGCGTTGGCCGAACGGTCGAAGGATGGCCAGGTCATGATCGGCGGCAAGGCCGTCTCACGAGCGGACCTCGACGCCGCCCATCGCGAACTCGTCATGGCCATCGCCGAGACGGTGCGGTGGGGCTTCGTCGAGTCGCCTGAGGAGATCGGCACATCGGGGGCGTCGATCGTCGAGATCGACGAACACCGTGCCTTCATCGACGTGTGCTTCCGCACCGCTCGGGCCGGTCTGCACGAGCGTCGCGGGCCGTTGCGCTTCTTCACTACCAACTACGACACGCTGCTTGAGGATGCCCTCGCTCTGGGCTGCGTGCCCTACTGGGACGGCTTCGAGGGGGGAGCGGTCGCGTTCCGATCCCATCGCCTCGGGGCCGCCGAGCCGCCCGTGGGGGTCCCTGCCCACGTCGTGAAGCTCCACGGCTCGATCGACTGGCACCTTGGCGAGCAAGATGGCCGCGTCTGGCGGGTGCGCGTCGGCGACCGGTACCCTCTCAACGGGCCGCGTGTGCTCATCCATCCGCAGTCTACGAAGTACCTCGCAGCACAACGCGACCCGTTCGCGGCTCAGTTCGACTTGTTTCGTCGCGTACTGGCCGGGAACAACGACAACGTGCTGGCGGTCTGCGGCTACAGCTTCGGCGATGACCACATCAACGAGGAGATCGAGCTGGCCATGTCTCGCCAGTCGAGCAAGACGACCCTGCTCGCGTTCGCTCGCGAGGATGACATCGACGGGAACCCGCAGATGCCGGCGGCGCTCGA
>JBJONI010000208.1:0-4059 GCA_046051915.1 Pseudomonadota bacterium | reverse complement strand
CGAACATGTTGCTCACCCACCAAGGGTCGAGGCTCATGATCAGGTCGAACGCGACCATGCTCATCACGAGCGCGTACGAGAGCGCGATCACCGGAGCAAGACGCTTTTGCGTGTTCGCGCTGGCGGCAGCCGCCTTCGCAACATCGGTCTCGCCGCCCGTGATCCACGACCACCAAGCCGGCACCGCACCGCCCGCCTGCGCCGCCGCGATCAGATCGGGCTTCAACGAGGCGCGGAGGTACACGAGGTCGAGGAGGACGAACGCGCCGAGCACGACGATGTGCCGGATGGTGAAGACCGTGGGGTCCAGCCACCATTCCTTCGCGTGAAACACCGTCGGAGCGTGCGGCGCGAGCGCCACCGGCTCCCCCGTGATCGTGTGCGGATGCCACGGGAACACCTTGATCCCGAGCAGCAAGAACGCCACGTACAGCACGTAAAGGATCGGCAACGCCAGGCCGAACGACTCCGCCACGCGCTTGAGCGGGCGGCCCCAACGACCTTGAATCGCCGTCTGGATCGACGAGAACAGGACGCCGCCTTGAGCGACACCGAAACCCATCACGATCGCGACGATCACACCGCCGAGGGTCCAGCTGCGGTACTCGGCTTGGCTCAGGCCAAACCCGAGGGCGCCGATCCCCCAAACGATGCCACCGATCGCAGCGGCCTGGACGGCACCCGGAACTTGACGCGAACCGGCGGCCGCGAGGGCCTCCTGAACGCGTGCCTCATGCGAACCGTGGGCGCTCATGGAGCCTCCTGACCTTGGGGAGCCGTCGCAGGTGCGGCCGGGGTGGGTGCGGGCGCCGCACCATCCGCGCCCATCGGCGTAGCCGAAGCCGCGCCAGTGGACGGCGCCTGGGCGTCCTTCCACGACGAGCGCATCCAAGCGACGATCGACCACATCTCGCGGTCGTTCATCGCCCATCCGTACGACGGCATGATGCCGCCGCCGTTGCGAATGGTCAGGTAGACGTGACCATCCGTTCGCTGCGGAAGCCGACCTTGCTCACCGCGAAGCACGGCGACGCCCGGGTAGCGACCGGGCGCACCGACCGGCCCGATCTCCAGACCGTCACCGTGGCACGGCTGGCAGTAGACGCCGTACATCCGCTCGCCCGTGGCCAAGAACGCGTCGTTGACCTCGAAGGGGTTCTTGAGCGCCTGACCTTCGGCCGACTCACGCACGTAGTTTCGGACGTAGCCAAGCGGCGTCAGCGCGTTGGGCTGCGCGACCACACCCTGCGGGAGCGTGCGCATCTCCTGCTCGTACGCCTTGACGGCGTCCGAATCGACCATGTCAATGTTCCAAGGCAGGGCCCACGCGGTCGAAGAGACCGCAGAGAACGCCATCACCGAGAGCGTACGGGTGAGATCACGCATTGGGCACCTCGTGCACCGTGTCGTCGCCCGTGGTGACCTCGATCGCGCCGCTGCTGCGGAGGATCTCGGAGATCCGGGCCTCGTCCTTCTTGGAAGCCCGCAGGAACACGATGCCGAACTTGTCGTCCGAGGCGCGCGGATCCTGCAGCGACTTGTCGAGGAACCAACCCGGAAGCCCGGTGTGCGTGATCAGCCCGAGGAGGGTGAACAACGCGCCGAACAGGATGGTGCACTCGAACATGATGACGGCCTGCGGCGGAAGCGAGACCGTCGGCTTGCCGCCCGGGTTGATCATCGGCCACTGCATCGCCGTGAGCGACGTCAGCAAGAAGCCGATGTTCAAGCCGAAGACGGCTCCCGACAACGTCCACCAACGCACCGGCGAGGGACGTCCCTCGTAGACCGCGTCGAGGATCTCGTGACGGGGCAGCGGCGAGAGCACCTGAAAGCCGGTCAGCTTCTCATGCTTGAGCCGCTCGATGCCCGTCAACAAGCAGTCGAGGTGGGCATACATGCCCTTGATGCGGGTGTGGGCCGGGGCGGCCGCGTTCGCGGAGCTCACTTCGCCTCCAGAGCGCCCTTCACGGGCGGCGCGATCATCTCCTTGATCTCAGCGATGGCAACGGCGGGCAGGGTCTGCAGGAACAGCAGGAACCAGAAGCCAAACCAGCCGAAGCTGCCGATCATGATCCCCCACTCGATGGGCGAGGGCCAGTAGTTGTACCAGGTCGCCGGGTCGAAGTTGTGGGCGGTCGAGCTGATGACGATGTTGAAGCGCTCGAACCACATCCCGACGTTGATCAGGATGCTGATCACGAACAGCACCCACACGTTCGTCCGCATCTTCTTCCAGTACCAAGGGATCGGGGCGACGCAGTTGCAGAACACCATCGTCCAGAACGCCCAGGCGTAGTCACCCGTGGCGCGCCAGGCGAAGATCCCCCACTCGTAGGGGTTCTGGCTGTACCAACCGATGAAGTACTCCATCCCGTACGCGTACGTGAGGATCGCGCTCGTCAGCAGGCACATCTTCGCGAGGCTCTCGAAGTGCCAGAGGTTCGCGTAGTCGTACCACTTGTAGGCGATCGTCAGCGGAAGCAGCAGCGTGATGACCATCGCGCAACCCGAGAAGATGGCGCCCGCGACGAAGTACGGCGGGAAGATCGTGCTGTGCCACCCGGCGGTGATCGCCATCGCGAAGTCCCAAGAGACGACGCTGTGAACCGATAGCACGAGCGGCGCGGCGAGGGCGGCAAAGAACCCGTAGGCGGCCATGTAGTGGAACCACTGACGGCCCGTCCCGTGCCACCCGAGCGCCAACACCGCGTAGGCCTTGCGAACCAAGCCCTTGCTGTGGTCACGCATGATCGCGAGGTCGGGCACCAAGCCGACGAAGAAGAACACCGCTGACACCGTGAAGTACGTGGAGATCGCGAAGACGTCCCACATCAACGGCGACTTGAAGTTCATCCACAAGTAGCGTTGGTTCGGGTACGGGAAGAACCAGTACACCTGCCAAGCGCGCCCCAAGTGGAGGACCGGGAACAGCAGGGCGGTCATAACGGCGAACACCGTCATCGCCTCCGACGCCCGGTACACGCCCGTGCGCCAGCGCGAACGGACGAGGAACAGAACAGCGGAGATCAGGGTTCCGGCGTGGCCGATACCGACCCAGAACACGAACGTGACGATGTAGATACCCCACATCGTCGGGTGCGTGATGCCCGCCAAGCCCATGCCCCAGATCAGCTGCTGCGCCCAGCACCACCCGCCGTAGGCGAGGGCCGCAAGGGAGAGCGCGAACAGCGCAATCCAGCCCGGCGTGGGACGGAGGAGCACGCGAATGATGTCGCGGTTCGCCTGCCCGTACGAGGACGGGCGGTTGGCTTCAATCGTTCCTTCCACGGACGTGTCCTCCGCTCAGTGGCTGGCTTCGGCCTTGGGGGCCGCTTCTCCCTCGCCGTGTCCGGCGGGGGCGTGTGCTTCCGGCTTGCCGCCGGCGGCGGCGCCGTGCGCCTCCCCTTCATGCGTCGCGCCATGGGCGGCCGCTGCGCCGTGCGCAGCCTCCGCACCGTGCCCGCCGCCATGGTGGCCAGCGGTCGGATCGTCGTGGAAGTTGGCCTTGGCCAAGTAGTTCACGGCCGAGAACACGTTGAGGTCGGCGAGCGGTTGGTAGGCTCGCCCGGACTTGCGCGCGAGCGAAACCTTGGCCTTCTCGTCGTTGAGGTTGCCGAAGGTCAGCGCTTGGCTCGGGCAAGCCTCCGCGCAGGCGGGCACCTGCTCCCACTGCTCGTGCGGCACGGTGGCGGTGAAGTTGCCGTCGTTGCGGGCGGCGGCCTTCGTGGCACGGAGACGCTGCACGCAGAACGTGCACTTCTCCATGACGCCCATCTGGCGAACCATCACGTCCGGGTTGAGCTGCAGGTTGAACGGCTCGGGCCACTGGTAGGTGTGCCAGTTGAAGCGACGCGCGCTGAACGGGCAGGCGTTGCTGCAGTACCGCGTGCCAACGCAGCGGTTGTAGACCATCGCGTTGAGGCCGTCGAGGTTGTGGTACGTCGCCAGAACCGGGCAGACGTTCTCGCACCCTGCATGGCCGCACTGCTGGCACATCATCGGGACGAAGTGAATGTCGTCCTGCCCACCGATGTCCTGCTCCCAGTACCGGTTGAT
>JBJONI010000207.1:0-4542 GCA_046051915.1 Pseudomonadota bacterium | reverse complement strand
GATCGCCGCGAACGGCCGCATCTTCGTCGGCCAAGGCAAGGCGATCAACCACGCCAAGCCCACGGTCAAGGTGATCACGGTCGGCAACCCGTGCAACACCAACTGCCTGATCGCCGCCGCGTACGCGACCGAGATCCCCAAGACGCAGTTCACCGCGATGACCCGCCTCGACCAGAACCGCGCGCTCGGTGCGATCGCCGAGAAGGCCGGTCAACCGGTCGCCAACGCCGATGGCGTGGTGATCTGGGGCAACCACGGCGACACGATGTTCCCCGACGTCACCTGGGCCACGCTCGGCGGCGCCAAGGTCACCGAGACGCTCGACGCCGACTGGCTCGCCGGCCCGTTCTTCCAAGGGGTCGCGATGCGCGGCAAGGCGATCATCGAGGCGCGCGGCCTGTCGAGCGCCGCCAGCGCCGCCAGCGCCGCCGTCGACCACATGCGCGACTGGCACCTCGGTACCGGCGACCGGATCGTGAGCATGGCCATCGTGAGCCAAGGCCAGTACGGCGTGCCCGCCGGTCTCGTCTACTCGATGCCCGTCCGCTGCAACAACGGCACCTACGAGGTGGTCGAGGGCCTCGAGATCAGCGACTTCGGCCGCGCCCAGATCCAGCGCAACATCGACGCGTTGCTCGAAGAACGCGCGGCGGTCGCCGACCTGCTCTCCTGACCCGTAGGCGCGACTTCGGTCGCGTCTCCCCAACGCGCCCGCCGGCCGCCCCCGTCCCAACGGGCCGCGCCCGGCGGGCGTTTGCGTCGGGCGCTTCGGGAGAGGTCAGTAGACGAGAACGTCGTCGATCCACACCGCGTCGGCCGTCGTGCTCGCCGAGACGTCCTTGCTGTACGTCCAACGCAGCGTGTGCGTCCCCGCCGCGAGGCTGTACGTCGCCAGCGTCCAGTTGTTCACCCCGGACCACTCGCCGGTGACCACGCCATCGACGCGGAACCGCAGGAAGTCGTAGTTGGCCTCGGTGTCGGTCTTGTACCAAAAGCGCGCCGTCCCAGCGGCCGCGAGCGTCACCGTCGTCTCCACCCACGACGACTGGCTGTCGCCGATGTCGCCGTGCGTGAGCGCGTTGGTGCCGCCATGCGCCGCCGAGCTCTGCCGCGACCACGTCGCGTTGCCACCGGTCAGCCACGCTGCCGACAGTGGGCTCTCGAAGTCGACGTCGAGCGCGGGGCAGATGTCCCAACCGTCGCAGTTGGCGTCCACGCCATCGCCGCAGGTGTCGGTCGCGCCCGGCCTCACCGCGGCGTTCGCGTCGTTGCAGTCGCTGCACACGTTGGTGCCGTCGCCGTCCCCGTCGGGGCCGTCGAGCGTCGCGGGCGCGCAGTCGTTGTCGAGCCCATCGCAGGTGACCTCGGCGGCGCCGGGACGCACGGCCGCGTTGGCGTCGTTGCAGTCGCCGGCGGTCAGCACGCCGCCGAGGGTGCCGCACGACAAGGCGGCGCGCGCCGGGTCGCCGTAGCCGTCGCCGTCGCCGTCGACGTAGTAGGTCGAACCGCCGCCCTCGACGGTGTCCGCGTCGTCGACGAGGCCGTCGCAGTCGTCATCGAGGCCGCCACACACCTCAGGCGCGCCCGGGTTCACCGAGGCGTTGCTGTCGAGGCAGTCGCTGCCGTCGATCTGGTAGACGTCGTCGATCCACACGGCGTCGGCGGCGGTGCTCGACGAGCCGTCCTTGCTGTACGTCCAACGCAACGTGTGGGCGCCCGCCGCGAGGTTGACCGAGACCAAGGTCCAAGCCGTGTTGCCGGACCACTCGCCCTGAAGCGTCCCGTCGACCCGGAACCGAAGGAAGTCGTAGTTCGACTCCGTGTCGGTCTTGACCCAGAACTTCACCGCCCCCGCAGCGACCATCACGATGTCGCGCTCGACCCACGTCGACTGGCTGTCGCCGATGTCGCCGTTGGACAGCGCCCGCGCCCCGCTCCGTGCGGCGTTGGTGACGCGCGCCCACGTCGCGCTGCCGCCGCTGACCCACGACGCCGAGAGCGCCGCCTCGAACGTCTCGGCGAGCGCGTCGCAGCTCGGGTAGCCGTCCCCATCGCCGTCGGCGACGTCGGGCGACCCTGCGGCACAGTCGTTGTCGACGCCGTCACACAAGCGCTCCGCGGCACCGGGATTGGCGGCGGCCGAGGCGTCATTGCAGTCGCCGGCAACGCTGGCGAACGGCAGACCGGCCGCGTCACACAGAAGCTGCGTTTGACCGGCGAGGCCGTAGCCGTCGCCATCGGCGTCGACGTAGTACAGCGTCCCACCCGTCACGCCGGGGTCATCGTCGTCGACGAGGCCGTCGCAGTCGTCGTCGACGGTGTTGCACGCCTCGGTGGCCCCGGGCCGCACCGACGCGCTCAAGTCGTCGCAGTCGTCGCCGCCGCCATCGGTGCGGATGAACCCGTCGCCATCTTGGTCGCAGACCGCGCCGCAGTCCGCGTCCTCGCAATCGATGTCGCCATCGGCGTCGTCGTCTCGGCCGTTGGCGCACTGCGTCTCGGTCCCGACGCCGCCGCCCGTGCCACCCCCAGGCCCGCCGCTTGGCCCACCGCCCGCGCCCGCCGACGTGTCGAAGATCGCGGTGTCGAGCGGGGCCCCGGGCGTGTCCGAGGTCTCGTTCGCCTCGCTGTCGGCCGGCGTATCCGCCCCGACCAGCGCGTCGGTGTCGCCGGCCGCGGCGCCGTCCCCGGGCTTGGTGAGCGACGTCAGGCCGCCACACGCGGTCGCCAACCCCAGAACCCCGATCCACCGACGCATCCACCCTCCCCCGACGGCGCCGCGTGCCGTTTCCGACACAGCCCCGCGCCACCCCGCACGATACGACACGGTTGCGCCAAGATCCATCGCGGAGCCCTTCATGCAACGCCTGATGACGGTGGCCGTCGCCCTGACGCTCAGCGCGATCGCGACACCCGCCCGTTCCGAGCCCGCCGCGGACACGATCACGCTCGTCACGTTCAACGTCTCGATGTACCGCGACGCACCCGGCGCGCTGCTCGCCGAGCTGCAGGCCGGCTCGGCCCAAGCCCGCGCCATCGCGCGCATCGTGCAGCACCTGCGCCCCGATGTGCTGATCCTCAACGAGATCGACGCCGACGGCGGCGCGACGCTCGACGCGTTCGCCGACCGGTACCTCGCGGTGCGCCAGGGCCGCGCGCCGGCGCTCGTGTTCCCGCACCGCCTCGCCCCCGCGAGCAACACCGGCGCGCCGAGCGGTCACGACCTCGACCACGACGGGCGCCACGACCACGCCCCCGGCACGCGGGCGTACGGCAGCGACGCGTTCGGCTTTGGCGTCTACCCCGGCCAATACGGGCTCGCGGTGCTCAGCCGGTTCCCGCTGCGTGACGCCCACACGTTCGCCGAGACGCGCTGGGCGGACCTCGCAGCCGCCCCGTTTCCCGACGACCCGTCGACGCCCGAGCCCGAGGACTTCTGGCCGCCCGACGTTCGCGAGGCGCTGCGCCTGTCCAGCAAGACGCACCTCGACGTCACGGTCGACGTCGGCCACGGCCTGCACCTGCTCGTCAGCCACCCCACGCCGCCCGTGTTCGACGGCGCCGAGGACCGCAACGGCTGGCGAAACGCCGCAGAGCTCCAGCTTTGGCGGGCTTACCTCGACGGCACGCCGCTCACCGATGACGGCGACACCGTCGTCCGTCTCCCGGCAGACGCCTCGTTCGTGATCGCCGGCGACCTCAACGCCGATCCGGTCGACGGCGACGGCCACAAGGACGCCATCCAGGCGCTCGTCGACCATCCCCGCGCCGCCGATGCCACGCCCACCAGCCGCGGCGCCGTCGTCGCCGCCGCGCGCGACGGCGGCGCGAACCTCACGCACCGCGGCGACGCCGCGCTCGACACCGTCGACGTGGGCGCCAGGGTCGGCAACCTACGCCTCGACTGGCTCCTGCCGTCCGCAGACCTCGTACGCGTCCGCTCTGACGTGTTCTGGCCGGTTGACGGGACCCGGCGCGCGGCGTGGTGGCAGGTCGACGGCGCGCCGGTCTCCGACCACCACCCGGTGCGGCTCACCGTACGGGTGCCGCGCTGAGCCTCACGGCGCCGCGTGGATGTCGGCGCAGCTCAGGCCGCCCGCGAGCCCGTAGCCCACGATGACGGCGTCGCCCTCGTGCAGCCCGCCCCATACATCGGCCCCGACCTCGCAGGTCTGCGCCTTGCCGTCCGGGCCGGTGACCTCGAACACGTAGGCCTCCGTCCGCGCGCCCTCGCGGGTACACCCCAACGCGGCACAGCCCGTCACGGTCACCGTCGGCCACGCCGGCGGGACGTCCGCGCCACCCTTGGCCGTCTCCTCCGACGTCTGGACCCACTTGGGCGCGTCGTAGCGGCACCAAGCGTCCATCACCGGCTCCTTCTTGAACTTGGGCTTGCACTCCTGCCGCTCGGTGAACGTGCCGTCGCCCTGGTCCTTCTTCGTGGTGGTGCACGTCTCGCCGTCGGGGACGTCCTTGGTGGACCGTTCCTTTTGCGTACATCCCTTGCTGTAGGCCCCCACCGGCAGCTCGTCGCGCCAAGCG
>JBJONI010000206.1:0-17766 GCA_046051915.1 Pseudomonadota bacterium | reverse complement strand
AGGGCGCGCCGCTTCGATAAAAATGCCGAGGTTCTCCGTGACTTGACGCTGGCCAACGTACTCGGTGAGCCGCCGCGGACGGAGCGCGGGGTCGATCGCCTCCGCGACCTCGTAGGCAGCGGCTGTCGCGTCCACCAACCGATCAGCCATAGTCCGCCCCCCCGCCGCGAGCACGTCCGCCCGACAGCAACGTCAACGCCGCACGCAAACGATCCCCGAGCGGCTCAGCGTCGCGCCCCTCACGCCGCAACGCGGCCGCGGCCCGTTGCGCCTCGGCGCGCGTGTAGCCCAGCGACGCGAGTCCGAGGAAAAGCGGATCATCGGCAGGTGCGCCGGGTGCGGACGCAGGCGCAGGCGCCGCGTCCGGCGTCGCAAAATCGGCCGGCAGCTTGCCCTTGAGCTCCAGCGCCATCCGTTGCGCCAAGCGCTTTCCCACGCCGGGAACGCGACACAACGCCGTGAGGTCATCCACCGCGACGGCGGCGGCAAGGCCGGCGCGACCCAAGGTGTCGAGCGCGGAGAGGGCGACCTTGGGCCCGATGCCGTCCACGAGCCGCAGACGCTCAAACGCGACCCGATCGGCGTCCTCGGAGAAGCCGTACAAGGTGATGGCGTCCTCGCGGACATCGGTGTGCACCCAGACCACCACGGGCGCGGCAGCCGCGACCCACGACGCGATGTCACGGGCGGCCGCGATCACCGCGTAGCCGACATCCCGAACATCGAGGACGATCCGCGTCGCATCGTGGTGCACCACGGTGCCCACCAACCGCGCGATCACGGGTGCCCCTGGCGCGGACGCACGGGCAGGCCGCGTGCGTGTGCCGCGTGCGTGATCGCGATCGCGAGCGCGTCCGTGGCATCCGACGCGAGAACGTCGTCGATCCCGAGTAACAACCGGACCATCTTCGCGACCCCCGCCTTGTCCGCTCGGCCATCCGCACCGACGCTACGCTTGACCGTCATCGGGTTGTAGCCCGCTGGCGCAAGCTCGGCCTGCGCGAGCGCCAGAAGCGCCACCCCGCGTGCCATACCGAGCCGAAGCGCACTTTCCGCGCTTTTGTACTGGAAGATCTCCTCAATGGCCGAGGCGACGGGGCGATGGGCAGCGATCACGGCCGTGACGCCGGCGTGAATCTGAAGCAAGCGCAGATCAAACGGATCCGTGGTGCGGGTGCGAACCACGCCGGCCGCGACCATCCGATGACGGCCCCGCTCTGTCTCGATGACGCCCCACCCGGTGGCGTTCGCGCCTGGATCGATCCCAAGAATCCGCATGCCTCCCCCTATCGCGCCGCGGACGCGGGCAAGCACCGCGCGTCCCAAGCCGTTAGGCACGCATGTTGCAAAGTCTTCGCGCGGAGGCCGTGATGATCTTCCAGCAACTCTTCGAGCCGGTCACGAGCACGTACACCTACCTGGTCGCCTGTCCGCGGACCCGCGAGGCCGTGCTGATCGACCCCGTCGTCGAGGAACTCGACACGTACCTGGCGACATTGAAAGCGCTCGACCTCCGCCTGATGCATACGATCGAAACCCATATCCACGCCGATCACGTGACCGCGGCCGCTGCACTCCGGGAGCGTCTCGGCAGCCGGTCGGTCGTCCATGCGGCGGGCGGCGCCGCCTGCGCCGACGTCATCATTCGGGATGGGCATGTGCTTGCCGTCGGCGACCTCACGTTGACGGCGCGCGAGACGCCCGGCCACACCAACGCCTGCGTCAGTTGGGTCATGGAGGATCGCGTCTTCACCGGCGACACGCTGCTGATCGACGGCTGCGGCCGCACCGACTTTCAGGAGGGCGACGCGGGCAAGCTGTGGGACAGCATCCACCGGCAGCTGTTCACCCTGGACGACGCGACCCTCGTCTACCCCGGCCACGACTACAAGGGCCGCACCGCCTCGACCATCGGTCACGAACGGTCGCACAACGCGCGGCTCGGCGGCGACCGGCCCCGCGAGGATTTCGTTCGTCTGATGGGGGACCTGCAGCTCGCCAAGCCGAAGTTCATCGACCGGGCGCTGCCCGCCAACCAAGCCTGCGGCGTCGAGCGTGCCGCACCACCTCAAGGGTGACCCGATGCCAGAATCCTTCACCCCGTGGGCCTCGACCGCGGGCGGCATGCTGATCGGCGCCGCGTCTGCGGTCCTGCTGTTGGGAAAGGGCCGCGTCGCGGGCATCTCGGGCATCGTGGGCGGCCTGTTCCGTCCGCGGCCCGGCGATGTGGGATGGCGCGTCGCGTTCGTCGCCGGACTGCTCGCGGCCGGCAGCGTGCTCGGCAGCCTCGATGCGGCAGGCTTCGCGAGTTCAGCCCCTCGAAGCCCGACCACGCTCGTGGTCGCCGGCCTGCTGGTCGGCTTCGGCACCCGGATGGGCCAAGGCTGCACCAGCGGCCACGGGGTGTGCGGCATCAGCCGGTTCTCGGCGCGTTCGCTCGCCGCCACGCTGACGTTCATGGCGGCTGGGTTCGTCACCGTCTTTCTCACCCGGCACGTGTTCGGAGGACCGGCATGAAGCTCGTCATCGCCTTCGCGGCCGGCGCGATGTTCTCCGTTGGCCTCGTGGTCGCGGGCATGACACGCCCGGGCAAAGTCCTCGCGTTCCTCGACCTCGCGGGCGCCTGGGACCCCTCGCTCGCCTTCGTCATGGTCGGCGCGATCGGGGTGCAGTTCTGGGCGTGGCGCCTCGTCCCTTCGCTCCCCCGCCCCTGGGCGGCCGAACGGTTCCACCTGCCCACGCGAACCGACCTGGACGCGCGACTGCTGGCCGGTGCTGCGCTGTTCGGCATCGGGTGGGGCCTCGGCGGCTACTGCCCCGGGCCTGCCCTCACTTCGCTTGGCGCGGGCGCCGCCGACAGCGTCCTGTTCGGCGTTTCCTTGCTCGCTGGCATGGCGATCTGGCGCGGCGTCGAGGCACTCGGGTGGGCGCGGTCGTGAACTAGGCGACCCATTCCTGCCATCCCATCCAAACCGCCATGCCGAGGACGAAGACGCCGAACGCTTGGCGCAGGCGCTCGGCCGGGACCCGCGGCGCCAACCACCCGCCCAAGAACGACCCCACGATCGCGCCGCCGGCGACCATCAGCGCGAGCCTCATGTCGACGGCCTCGTGCGAGGCGTGACCGAGGTAGCCGGTGAACGACTTGATCGCGATCACCAGCAAGCTCGTTCCGACCGCCTTGCGCATGTCGAGGCCCCCCAGCAGCGTCAGGGCGGGCACGACCAGAAAGCCGCCCCCTGCGCCCACCAAGCCCGTCACGATGCCGACCACGAGTCCTTCGACGGCGATCTTGACGACGGGCAGCGACGCCGTCGGCGCCGCCACCGCCTCGCCGCGCCCCCGCAACATCGCGACACCCGTGCCCGCCATCATCAGGAGAAAGCCTCGCACGAGCCATGTGCCCGGCACAAACGCCGCGAGCACGCCCCCGACGTACGCGCCGAGCGCGCCCGCGGCGGCAAAGATCCCGCCGATCCGGACGTCGACGTTGCCCTGCCTCGCGTGGCTGACGACCGCCGCCGCGCTGGTCAGACCCACGACCACCAAGCTCGCCGCGATCGCCTCCTTGTCCGGGACGCCCGCCGCGTACTTGAGGATCGGCAGGGTGAGGATCGACCCCCCACCACCGAGCATGCCGAGCGCGAGGCCGACGAGCAGGGAGAGGGCGAAGACGAGTGGGCTCATGGAAAGCTCCAGTTGGGGCAACCTTTCGCACCAACCGTGCCAGCGCGATGAGACACGCGCATCGGCGCCGCCGCCGCCCGCGTGGAGCACCGGCTTCAGCGCTCTTCGTCGCCGCCGAGGAGACGGCGTCGATGCCGCCAGAAGGTGGCGCGGCTCATGCCGAGGGCGTCGGCGGCCGCTTGGACGTGACCGCCCGACTGCGCGAGGGCCTCCACGATCCGCTCGCGAAGCGCGTCGTCGAGGACCTCCGCCGAGGGCGGCGCCTCCGACAGCACCATCGCCGCTGCGCGAGGCCGGCTGACCGGGGCCTGCCCTCCAAGCTCAGGCGGCAGGTCCGCCAACGTCAACGCCTCCCCGCGCCCCACGGCGAAGGCGTAATCGATCACGTTCTGAAGCTCGCGGATGTTGCCTGGCCACGGATGCGCCAACCATGCGTCGATCACTTCGCCCTCGACCCGACGGACGCGCCGCGGCCCCTGCGCGTTGCGCGCCTCGATCAGGACCCGCGCGATCGGGAGCACGTCCGCGACGCGCTCGCGGAGCGGAGGGAGGAACAATGGAACGACGCGCAGCCGGTACAGAAGGTCCTCGCGGAACCGCCCCGCAGCGACCTCTGCACGCAGGGCGCGGTGCGTGGCCGCGACGATCCGCACGTCGATCCGCTTCGAAACCATGCTGCCGACGGGGGTCACCTCGCGCTCCTGGAGCACACGGAGGAGCTTGGCTTGCACGTCGAGCGCGAGCTCCGCGACCTCGTCAAGGAACAGCGTGCCGCCGTCCGCCTGCTCGAACACGCCCTTGCGGTCTCCCAACGCCCCGGTGAACGACCCGCGGACGTGGCCGAACAGTTCGCTCTCGATGAGGGACGGGGTCAAGGCCGCGCAATTGACCGCGACAAAGGGACCATCCCGGCGCATCGACGCCTCGTGCACCGCCCGCGCGATCAGCTCTTTGCCCGTTCCGCTCTCACCGCGCACGAGGACGGTGACGTCGGTCTCTGCGACGTTGCGCAGCACGGCGAGGATCCGCTTCATCGCAGGGTCAGCGGTGACGATACCATGCGCGCTCACCACCTCTTCGGGGTCGACGGGGACCACACCCAGGTGCGGGACGGCGTCGGTGGCGTCGGGCCGCAGCACCTCGAGTCCGCCGAGGAAGCGCCCATCCGCGCCTCGGAACGCCCGGCCCGACTTTCGCACGCGCACGGCCCTGCCATTCGGGTCGAACAGCTCGAGCGGCACATCGTTCAACACGCTCCGCTCCCGGAGACCGCAGCCCACCTGGCACGGCGCGCAGCGATTCGCCGTCAGACAGTGCATCCCCACCACGTCCTCGGCCCGGTACCCCAGCAGCGCCTCGGCACCGGGCGACCACACCTGAACGCGTCGCTCGGCATCGACCCAGAACCAAGCGAGCTCCGGAGCCAGCGCAGCGATCGCCCGCAACGCCGTCTCCGCCCCCACCTCATCGATCCCCACCGCCTCGGTGGCCATGGTGCTCCCATCCACGGTGTGTCGCAGGCTCCGTCGTGCGAAGCCCCGAAACCGCTGCCACGTTATCACGCCTCGGGGGATCGTGCCGATGCACCCACGCACGGTTTGGCTGACGTTGGCGCTTGGCGCTTGCGCCCCGCAAGAGGCCTGCGATCCCGCGTCGTGCGGCCTCAACGCCGGGTCGAGTCGCCCCGTCGACGAGGCCACGTGGCGTGCCTTCGGCCCCCTGCTCGACGCGTACCGAACCGGGCCCCAGCCCGTCGAAGCGACCGCCCTCGGCATGTGCCTCGATGCGGCCTGCACGCTCGCACGGCCTCCGCTTGCAGGCGTTCTTCCGCCGGGCGTGTGGCGGCTTCGGGGCGAGTTCCTGCTGCCCGAACTCGGACAGGAGACGTGGCACTTCGAGCTGCACGAGCTGTGCGAAGTGGACAGCTACGAGGGGGCAAAGAAGACGGGCTCGCGCGACGAGACCCAAGTGTTGACGCTAGACGTCGCGGCATCGCCCGGAAAGCGCGCAGGAAACGCCGCGTGGGTCACACGGCCCTCGCCCGATCCCGTGGGCGACCGACTCTGCGGATGGCGCATGACCGCGGCCGCGGGCCCCCGACAGTTCGCGTGGGAAGGCGTCTACCAGATCCCCGGGGTCGGTCGCCCGATCCCCGCCGCTTGGGGACCCGACGTCCCCTCCGCGGACATCGCCGAGGAACCCCCGCCGCAGCCGCCGACCCCGTCGCAAGACCAGCCGTCCTCGGACGCAGAGGACCTCGGCGTGTTGCGTGTCACGGACGGAAAGCCGGAGGACGCGCCAAGAGCCCCGACCTCGATCCTTCCCTCTGCGCCTGAAGCCGCCGCGAACCCGACGCCCACCACGGTCAAGACCACCAAGCCGCCCGACCAGCCCGTAGCAGGCAGCCCGCCAGCCTCGCCGGGTCAGGGCACCCCGTAGGCGAACGAGGCTTCGAGGACATGGTGCTGCGCACGCTCGCCTTCGCCGACGTCGAGGGAGAGCGCGCACCGTCCGCGCCACGGCGTCGTACCGACATCGAGCCGGTCGATCGGGCGCGCGAAGAGGCCGTCGGCATCCGGTACAAGCGCGATCTCCCGCGTGACGTCATCGGATGGCGCGGTTCCCGCGCTCGTCTCACAGCGACGGCTGTAGCGGCCGACCCAAACGCCGTCCCGGGGGATGCGGAGCGCGACGTGAACCCCGTAGGTGCCCGCGCCGAGCAGTTGGCCGGTCGCGAGCGGGTTGGGACACGCCGTCACGCTGTCGCACAGCGTCAACGCGATGCGTCCAGGCGGCGTGCGCGGGCCCGCGACCCAGTCGGCCCAACGGTCGCCCAGGAGCGCCTCCTCGTGCGCCGAGATCACGCGCTCGCCGGGCTGAGGCAGGTCCGACGACGGCCCCGCAGCCGCCGTGAGCGCCACACACGTCGCAGGGTCACAGGGAGGTGCGACGCCGCACGCTTGCACCGCGCACAGAAGCCCCGCAGCAAGCCCCGACCGACTCACCCGCCACCACCGGCCGCTGCGGCAAGCGCGTCCCGGTACAGGTTGATGTCGTCGCACGACCACTCGTTGCGGATCACGTCCAACGACCCATAGGTGGCACACGTCTGCGATCGGTCGGGATCGACGGACGCAAAATCATCCTCACATTGGGCGATCTCGGCGTCGGTGAACGTCACGCCACACGAGGCTGCGACCGTCGCCATGTGGCCGCACACCTCTTGGCACGGGTTGTCGCACCCCAACGCACCCAGCAGCCCCACCCACACTGGCCAGCGACGCATCTCGCCCCCAACGCACATCCGTAACCCCGAGCCCCGCGCGACGGCTAGCGCCGGACGATCGGAGACGCGCGACCGTTGTTTTGTTCCGCGAGCCAAGCACGCAGGGGCTCGAAGTGCGCCGCGAGCCGATCCGCGCTCGGCGGCTCGTTCGCAACCTCCACCATCACCTCGCGAACGCTGCCCGCCCCGGACCGCGCCGCCAGCTGACGCATCGCCTCCCCATAGCCCGCGTGCTTACCGGCATCGACGTCACGCGGGTCGACGCCGAGGCGCTCTGACGTGAGCAGATGCATCTGCCACGCGGTGACCACCGAGAACACGAACTCGCCGTAACGACCCGGCATGTCGGTAAGGGCAGGCAGATGCAATGGGTCAGCCCAACGCTCCGTCCGCGTCTCCGGGGGGACCACCGCTTGGTGTTCCCGAACGATCTCCCACCAGCGCGAGGTGAGTTGGTCGGCGGACAGGCCCGCGGCGTACACGTCGCGCTCGAAGGCCGCCGCCGACAAGCCGCCCACGAGGAACGGGACGACGCTCAGCGCCTCGCTGAGGTCGGGATGAGGCAGCGTCGGCGCGACCGCGACCCCGTCTACGATCCCGAGCCGGCGCAGGCGGGCCGTGCGCGTGCCCAGCAAGTCCGCCCACTGGCTCACTGCACCGAGTAGGGGCTCCGGCGGGCCCACGCGAAGCGCTGCCGGAACGCCAGCCCGCTGGCGCTCCAGGAACGAATGCGCATAGCCCAACTCGCGGTAAGCGGCGTGCATCCAGACTTCCGACGGGAACGTGCTCATCAGGAGCCGGACATCGCCGCGCAGATCGAGGTCCCAAGTCGACGCACCCGGCGTCTTGTCGAACCGAGCGTCGAGCGGCGTGGGGTACAGGCTCGACTGGGTCCAAAGCCCCTCAGGAACGTCGAGCCAGCCCGTCTCCAAGAACAGGCGGTTCGCGTCCTGAAGCATCCCGTCGGCGCGCCGCGTCTCCAAGCCGCCCGCCGGATCCGGTGCAAGCCCCCCGACGATGCCCGTCCAATCCATCCCCAACGGGTCGTCCAGCCAATGGGCCGGAAGGTACTCTGGCACGGGCTCCCCGGGCAGGTACTTCGCCGCGAGTTCGTGCCGAACGTAGGTGTGCAGCTCACGGTACAGGGGACGCAGCGCGACCTCGACGTCGGTGAGCCACGCCTCCACCTCAGGCGCCCGCAGGCCGAACTCCGACACGGCAGCGGCGTGGTGATTCTCCCAGCCGGCTTTGGCGGCGTGGGCGTTGAGCGCGTCACGCATGCGGACAAACGTCGGCTTGAGGTCACGCGCGTCGCTGAGCAGCGCGCCCCACAGCGTCGCGCGCTCGCCCGCGTTCGACGACCTACGGTAGAGTTCTGTGAGCTGATCGAGATCGACGACCTTGCCGTCCATCCGAGGCAAGGCCCGGTCGCGGGTGCGCAGGTGGACCCCGACGGCCAGGTCGCGGCGACGACGCGCTTCCGACGCTACCTCGGCGTTCTGACGCGCAAATTGGCGAACCGACTCCACCGCGGCGGTCAGGGCCGGCTCCAACGCGTCGCCACGGACGGTGCCTTCCCGCTGGGCGGCCACCCCGCCGAGCAGCTCGCGGGCGGACGCGCCCCAGTCGCTGCGGCCCACCTCGCGCTCCCACGCGAGCCGGGCGTCGGCCGCCTGCTCGGCGAAGGATTCGTCCCCCTCGCGCACATGCGTGTGCGCTTCCCATTCCGCCTTCTGCCACGCGGCGTACCGGGGGACGACGGCCTCCTCCCACGCCGAGAGCAAGCGTTGGGCCCGATCGTGCAGCGAGCCCGCGTCCTCGGTCCGACCGCAGGCCGCCAACGACGCCACCAGACACGCCCGAGCGATGCTGAGGCTGCGCGCCAACGCTCCTCCAAGGAAGACCCACGCACGCATACGCCAGCCCGCAACGATGTGCAAGCGTCCCAAACCTTCGCGCCGCCGTGCCTGACTTGGCCGACGTGGCCCGCCCCGCTTACGCTGCAAGAACGAGGTGCCCATGTCTGCGAACGCCCGTTGGCCGACCATCCTGCCGCGGCCCGAGCACGTCGACCAGCGACTCGACCAGATCCTGCGCCGCGGGTCCTTTCAGACCGGAGGGAACAGCGACTTCGATCGCCTGATGCTGATGCTCACCCGCTCGTGTGAGTTCCGGTGCTCGTACTGTCTCGTGAGCCTCACCGAAGACGGGCACGGCGAACCCAACCCCGGCGTGGCCGATCCCGCAACCTTCGCGGACATCCCCGCGCCACCCCGCGGCGACCTGACCCCCGCCTCGATGCGCCGCGCCATCGACCTCCTCGTTCGAAGCGCCCGGGACCGCATCGGCGTCCAGACCTTCGGTGGCGAGCCCACCCGCAACTGGTCCACGTTGGTCGAAGGCCTCCACTACCTGTTCCACCACCCAGAGCGACAAGGCCGTCAACTGGAGATCCTCGTCACCACGAACGGCTACGCGATGGACGCGGCCCGCCTCGCCGAGCTCAAGCAGCTCCCGGTGATCGTCCAGCTCTCCTTGGACGGCGACGCCCACGGGCAGCGGTTCCGTCGCCCGCTCACCGGCACGGCCGACGACGCGTACGCCCAGTGCACACGGGCCGTCTCCGCCCTGCAGACGTCGGGGCTGCGTTGGTTCATGAACGCCACGCTGCCCCCAGCTGCCGCCGACGAGGCGCCGGCGCGCCTGCAATTCGCCCGAGACGCCGGTGTCCCGGGTCTGCAGGTGAACTACGCGACCGGCGTGCGGTGGAGCGAGGGGCAGACCCACGCGTGGCTCGAAGGCCTCCAGCACCTGTTGTTCGACCACCATGAGAATCCGGGCAGCGTCGAACTGTACAATTGGCGGAACAACCCCGATCCCGTGCCGCTTTGCGCCGACCTGATCGCCGACGTCGATGGTCAGGTGTACCACGTCGGTGCCGTCTTCCATGAAAAGCGGTTCCCCACGCTGCGCCGAACCTACCGACGCGGGCACATCGACACCCTGTCGACGTTCCAAGGCCTCCGCGTGCCGCTCAAGACCCTCTGGGACCTGACGGAACAGGCGCTCACCGACGATCCGGAGCGATGGGAGACGTTCCAGCAAAACGTCCGCCTCGGTGCCGCAACCGACCTCGTCGTGCAGTTCACGCGCAAGCGCCTCGGCCTCGATGCTTCTGGCCGCGCCGCGCGGCAGATCGGTGCTACCATCGCAGCCCCGGTCCCCACGACGCGCCGACTCCCGGCCGCGCCGAAGTAGCCGGAGGGAGCCCCCATGCTGCCGATGGTCGCCATCTGGACCCACGTCGCCGTTGCCGGGGCTGTTCCGTTTACGTTGATTCAAAGCCGCATCCAAGAGACGATGCCGCAGCGCCAAATGATGCAAGAGACCACACGGCCCTCCATCCCGTGGTCTGCCTACGAGGAGGCCGCGTCGGGGAGCGTCGCGACCGGCGTGGTCTCCGTCGCCGGGTACGCCCACAAGAAGGCGTGGGGCGTCGCCGTGATCGACGCCGCGATCGGCGACTTCTGGGCCGCGATCAACGACGACCCGCACAAGGCGGCATGGTCCGACCTCGACTACGCCGAGGTCCTCTCCGGCCGTCCTTGCGCGGCACCACGCCGCGTCTTCCAGTTCCTCCCTGTGCCCCTTCTCGATGATCGCTGGTGGATCCTCGACATTCGTTACAACGACGCGATGGCCCGAGCTTCGGGCGGACGCGTGCGCGAGCAGATGTGGTCGACCAACGGTGACTGGACGTTGCCCACCGAAGGGTCCGCGTCGTGGGGCGCCAAGGGGATCCACATCAACAGCACCCGAGGGTCCTGGCTGCTGACCGACCTCGATGGTGCGCACACGCTGGTCGAGTACTACACGTGGGCCGACCCCGGCGGAAGCATCCCCGCCTCGATCGCCAATAGTTTCGCCGACAACGGCATCGAAGGGTCGATCCGAACCTTCGAGAAGCACGCCCGAGCCCGCGACTACGGCTGCCCTCGCTGGTAGCCCCACCCGGAGCGGCGTGCGATCGGACACCTCTGGAGACCCGATGGACCCTCTCGACCGCGACCTCGACGACCACCGCTTTGTCCTGTTCGACCAACTCGCGATCCACGAGGTGCTGGGCGCCGACCGCGACACGCTCGACGCCGTCCTCACCGAGGCTGCTGCCCTGACGGCCTCCGTGCTCAGCCCGATCAACCGCGCCGCCGACCGCGAAGGCGTGCGGTTCTCCGCCGAGGAGGGCGTCCGCGTTCCCGCGGCGCTCAAGGACGCTTGGCAAGCCGTCGCGTCAGGGGGTTGGATCGGCCTCACCGTCGGAGAGGCTCACGGCGGCATGGGTCTACCCGCAGCGCTGAACGCTGCGGTCCAAGAGCTGTTTTTCTCGGGGTCCGCCGCCTTCATGATGTACCCCGGCCTGACCGCGACGGTCGCCCATCTGCTCGCGGATGAGGGCCCCGCCGGCGTCGGCCCGATGACCGTGGACCGCCTGCTTCGCGGCGTGTGGGCCGGGACGATGTGCTTGACCGAAGCCGACGCGGGAAGCGACGTCGGCGCCAACCGCACCCTCGCCACCCCGTCTGAAGTCCCTGGCGTCTACACGCTTGTCGGCGAGAAGATCTTCATCTCCGGGGGCGACCACGACCTGACCGAGAACATCGTCCACGTCCTGTTGGCGAGGACGCCCGACGCGCCACCGGGGACGCGTGGCCTGTCGCTCTTCCTCGCTCCGAAGTTCTGGTTTGACGATGCAGGGGTCCTGACCGAACGAAACGGCGCGTTCGTGACCAACATCGAGCACAAGATGGGCATCCACGCCTCCGCGACGTGCACCCTGCGCTTCGGCGACCGGCAGCCGTGCCGCGCTTGGCGCATCGGCGCCGAGGGCGAAGGCATGGCGCTGATGTTCCGCATGATGAACGAGGCGCGCCTCGGCACCGCCCTTCAGGGCGTCGCCCTCGGCGCGGCCGCGTTCCGTGCCGCGTTGGCCTATGCCCGCCAGCGGCGACAGGGTGCCGCGTGGGACAAGCTGCGCGATGCCGAAGCCCCCAGGGTCTCGATCCTCGCCCACCCCGACGTCCGGCGGATGCTGCTCGATCAACAGAGCAAGATCGCCGCCCTTCGATCGTTGTGCCTGCGCCTCGGGCTGTACGCCGACCGCGCCCAACGCGGCGACGAGGCCGCGCGGGCCGACCTTGAGCTCCTCACACCGATCGCGAAGGCGTGGGGGACCGACGTCGGGTTTGAGGTTGCATGCGAGGCCCTGCAAGTCCACGGGGGCTACGGCTACTTGGTGGACTACCCGGTCGAGCAGTACGTGCGCGACGCGAAGATCGCGAGCATCTATGAAGGGACGAACGGCATTCAAGCCATGGACCTCATCGGCCGAAAGCTACGAATGGAAGGCGGTGCCGTGTTTCTGCGTTGGCTCGAGGGCAGCCGCGAGCGATGCGCCGAAGCCGAGCGCGCGGGCTGGACGAAGGAGCCGGCCGCGATCCGTCAGGCCCTCGACGCGGTAGGCGCCGCCGCCATGTCCCTCGCGGAGCGCGGAATGACGGGGGGAACCGCGGTCGCGCTCGTCCACGCGGTCCCGTTCCTACGCGCGATGGCGATCACGGTCCTCGCGGTCGAGTCTCTCGAACAAGCCACCGTCGCGACCGCGCTGAGGGACCGCGACCCCACGCGCGTCGCCTGCGCCGAGAAGCCGTTGAACCTACGCCACTACGTCGCCCATGTGCTCCCCGAGGCGATCGCGCTGGGTCGCGTCGTTCGAAGTGGCGAAGATGCCGCGCTCGACCCAGCATTGTTCGCCGAAACAGGTCCCTGAGTCAGCCGTAGATCAAGCACCCTTCGCGCTCCGCGAGGAAGCTCTGGCGCTCCGCCTCCCAAGCGGCGTCGAGGTCGGCGAGCGCGCCGCCCGCCTCCAGGTTCTCGCGGAAGGCGCCGCTACCCGTCAGCAGGTCGATCGCGGGCACGTCGGCGACGAACTCGTAGGGTTCCGCCCGCCAAGCGAACCGGAGCGGGTCCACCGCGCGCGCCGCGCGAACGCAGGCAAGCCCCAGTCGGTACGCGTCCAGCCGATCACGGTCGGTGACGTGCACTTCGACCCCGCCGCAGTCCACGTTGGCGTGCTTCTGGAAGCCCGGACGGAACGCAGCCGGCCGGAACGCCACGCCCGACAGGCCGGCGTCCGCCGCTTCTCGCTCGCACGCCACGACCAGCCGCTGCGGGTCGACCCACGGCGCGCCAAACAGGTGGAAAGGCCGCGTCGTACCGCGCCCCTCACTCCAGTTGGTGGCTTCAAACAGGCACATCCCCGGATAAACCGTCGCGGTGTCCACCGTGGGCATGTTCGGCGACGGGTAGACCCAGGGCAACCCCGTACGCTCGAACCAATCACGGCGATCCCAGCCCTCACACGGGATGACGTCCAAATCGCAGACAACTCCGCCGTGAGCCAGGAACCACTTCGCGATCTCACCGACGGTCATCCCGTGCCGGACCGCCAACGGCCACGCGCCGACGAAGCTCTCGAAGCCGGGATGGACGCGCCCACCCTCGACGGCCACACCGTTGATCGGGTTCGGTCGGTCGAGCACGATCACGCGCTTTCCGAGCGCGCCCGCGACCTGCATCACGAACCCCAGCGTGGCCTGATACGTATAAAACCTCGTTCCAATGTCTTGGATGTCGAACAGAACCACGTCGACGTCCGCGAGGGTCGATGCCGCCGGGCGGAGACTCGCCGCGCTGTCCCCGTAGAGAGACACCGTCGGCAGGCCAGTCACCGGATCCACGACCTCGTCGACCCCGATCATGTCCTGCGCGGTCGCACGGACGCCGTGTTCAGGACCGAAGAGCCTCACCAGGTGCACCCCGGCGCCGAGCAGGCGATCGATGGCGTGACGGTACGACGCGTCGACGGCGGTATGGTTCGCAACCAGGGCGACGCGCGCGCCCGAAAGCGCGCCCAGTCTCCCGCCGTCATCGGAGAGAAGGCTTTCCAAGCCTGATCGAACTACCGACGCACGCATCCGTCCTCCTCGGTCGACAACCGGCGACCCAGCGGTCCCCAACCCGTTAGCACGCGCCCGTCGAGGGCGACGACCGGCGCGAGGTCGCGCGTCGCGCTCGCGATGTACAGCGCGACGAAGGGGCTGTCGGCCACCAAGCGCCCCCGGCGCCACGGCACCCCACGCACGGCCGCCCGCGCCGACAGCGCATCCAGGGTGGTGCTCGCGAGGACGTCTGCGGAAGCGTCCACGCACCAGAGCGCGTCCACCTGCTCGACGACGATCGCCGAGGTCGTCCCTTCACGCCACGTGCCGTCCGGGGCGACCATCAACACCTCGTCCGCCCCGCTCTCCAGCAGGCCAACGGCCCAAGGAGCTCGGCTCCCATGTTTGGGCGTGCCCCCCACGAAGGGCTCGTAGGGCACGCGACGCGACACCGCGACGACGGGCCGATGGCGGCGCGAAGGGTCGCCCGGCTCGGCGACCACAACGCGCGCCCCACCCCGTGTGAGCGTGATTCTAATTCGTGTTTCTCCCATCACGCGTCGCGCGACGTCCGACGCCTCGGCGTGCAGCAGGTCGGCACCGGGCCAAGGGACTTGCATCGCGCGCGCGGAGGACTCCAGCCGCTGGACGTGCGCGTCCCAACGCGCAAGGACCCCGTCGAGCGAGGCGAGCGTCTCGAAGACGGTCCAACCGAGGGTGAACCCCGGATCGGCCACCGGGATCCTCGCCTCCTCAAGCGTCGACAGCACCCCGTTGACCCGTGCCCAGCCCGCCATCCCGGCCTCCCGCACCCTGCGCTAGCCCGACACGGTGCCGCGGTCACCGACACCGGCTACGGGAGCGACGTGAAGCGAACCCGCCTGCAACGGCTCGAACGATGGGCCTTCCGCGTGCTGACCTGGCGCTCCTCGGCCGCCGAGGCGATCCGGGATCCGGCGTACGTCCGAGACACGCTCCGCTTTGCTGCCGTGTTTTCACTGCTCGTCTTGGTTCCGATGGTCTTGCTCGCTTGGTTGGGCCTGCGCAGCCTTGGCGCCGAAGAAGTGAATTTTGACGTTCGTCTTCGTCAACGTGTTCAGATCGCTGCATCGCGGGTCGAAGACGACCTTGAGCGATTGATCGGGTCGTTCGAGGCCCACGCGTTGCGCGAGATGTCTCAAGGCAGCGAGGGACTTGAGCGGCTGATGGCGGACACCCCCGGCTTGATCGGCGTCTACCGGTTTGACGCAGAAGGTCGACCGCTCACCCCGTTCCGCGCCGCCGACGACGGGGGGTGGACCCCGCCGACCCCGGCATGGACGCGCGCCGAGGCCGCGGCGGACGACGCGCTCTCGGACGAAGCGCGCGACGCAGCGGCCGCTTGCGACGCGCTCGAGGCGGTGTCGGTGACGCCAGCGCAGCGCGCGATCGCGCGCCAATGCAGCCTCCGGGCGCTGGCGCGCAGCTCGCCTGCCGCTGCCGCCGAAGGTTTCGCCCGACTGGCGGCCGACGCCGCGGACCTCCGCGACGCCCGGGGGTTCTCGATCGGGGACCTCGCCACGTTGCACCGGGTGGGCCTGCTGCCTCCCGGCTCCGAAGCCGGACGCGAGGCCCTCCGCCGCCTGTTGGAATCGCGCCTCGCCGCCGCGTGGCCCCTCGGACGCGGGGAGGACGGCACGGTCGCGGAGCGCGCGCTGGCGGGTCTTCGATCGTTCGAGTCCGCTTCCTACGTGCAGGCCGCCGAAAAGGCCCTCGCGCACCGCCGCGCCGAGGCGCACCTCAGCGCCATCCTCGCCGAGGAGCTCGGGCTCGCTTCGAGGCGTGGGTTGCCGAGCGCCGGGTTCGGCTGGAACGCCGATGCCCTGGCACTTTGGGCCGGGTTCGAGCGCGACGGCGTGCGTTGGCTGTTCGCGTTCGATCCCAATCCTCTCAGCCTCGCGCTGGCCTCGGCCGCCCAAGCCGCGAGCGATGCCGACGCCGACCTTGAGGTCGGCATTGAGGCACGAACCGAGGCGCCCATCCCGCCGCACCGCCTGCTCGCGCGACCGCTCGCGCCGTGGCTCGTGACGCATGTCGTCGCGGTCGACCCGGTGGACCCCGCGTCGATCGCGCGCCAACGCGCCAGCTTGCGCGCGCAACGCCAAGTCGTCACGCTGCTCGCCGTGGGTGCGAGCGCGCTCGGCATCTTCGCGGCGTTGCGGATGGTCCAGCGCGAGCTCGACGCCGCCCGCACCAAGGCGGACTTTGCAGCAACGGTCAGTCATGAGCTTCGAACGCCGCTCACAAGAATCCGCGGAGACGCGGAAGCCCTACAGTTCGACCTGTTCGATGACGAGGGCGAACGACATGGCGCCTACACCCGGATCGTTCACGAATCCGATCGCCTCGCGCGCCTGATCGACGATGTCCTCGACTTTGCGGCGATCGGGCGGGGCGCCAAGACCTACCAGTTGCGCCACTGGCCCGTCGAACGCATCCTGCAGCGCGCCGTCGACACCCACCGTGCGCTCGCCGACGCCCGGGGCGTCACGCTGGAGGTCGACCTCGAGGGTGAGCTCCCGGAGGTGCGCGTCGATCCCGACGCGATGGCGCAGGTCTTCGCCAACCTCGTCAGCAATGCGATCAAGTACGGCGGCGACGGGCGTTGGGTGGGGCTCCGCGCATGGACCGAAGATGGCGCCGTTCACCTCGCCATCTCCGACCGCGGGATCGGTATCCCAGAAGAAGAACTCGCAAGGGTCTTCGAACACTATTACCGTGCTGACCGTGCTGAAGTACGCGCCCAGCACGGAACAGGCATCGGTTTGACGATCGTCCGCTATATTGTAGAAGCCCATGGGGGACGCATCCGCGTGACGAGCCGCATCGGACGGGGAAGCACCTTCACCGTCAGCCTGCCGGTTCCCACGTCGAGCCCCTCCGGCGCCCCCGCCCATCCCGAGGCCTGAACATGCCGCGCATCCTCCTCGTCGAGGACGACCCTCAAATCCTCGACGGCCTCAAGCGCTTCTTCCAAAAGGAGCACTTCGACGTCTTCACGGCACGAGGCATCCAGGCCGCACAGGAGTGCGCCCGGAACTTCCCGCCCGACATCGTCGTCCTCGACGTCATGCTCAACGATGGTCCCGAGCCTCAGTTCGACGGTTTCGCGGTGTGCCGCGCCCTACGTGAGGAGGAGGAGTTCGACGGCCCCGTCATCTTCCTCAGCGCACGTACGAGCGAGGCCGACAAGCTGACCGGGTTCGACCTCGGCGCGGACGACTATGTGACGAAGCCCTACTCCATGCTGGAATTGAAGGCCCGCGTCCAAGCCGTCCTGCGCCGCACCGGCGGCGGACGTTCGGTCTACCGCTACGGCGACATCGAGGTCGATCTCGACAACTACGTCATCCGGCACCCCGACGGCGAGGAGCGGCTCAGCAACCGCGAACAGGAGCTCTTGCGGTACCTGATCGAGCACCGCAACACGGTCCTGCCGCGCGGCGAGTTGTTGACGGGCATCTGGAAGTACTCGCCGAACGTCACGACGCGCACCGTCGACACCCACATCCTCAACGTCCGAAAGAAGCTCCGGGATAACGCGGCACTTCCACGATTCATCGAGACGCTTCACGGGGTGGGATACCGGTTCATCGGCACCGAGGGGTCGTGACCGCCTCCGGGATCGTGGGTCCGCTCCGCCTCCCTCCCCGTTGGGCCGCGAGCACGCGCGCCTGCGCGATGGTCGCCTCGCTCGGGTGGGGATGTGCCGGGGATGAGATCGCGCCGTCGCCCGAAGGCGCCCGCCACGACCCA
>JBJONI010000205.1:0-3488 GCA_046051915.1 Pseudomonadota bacterium | reverse complement strand
GTTCGTCGACGACATCCAGTCGTTCCCCGCCCTCGCGCTGGGGATCCCGCCACGCCGCGTCGAGGTGATGGACCCTCAGCAGCGCCTGGCCTTGGTGTGCGCGATCGAGGCGGCGGAGGATGCGGGGTACCGTCCCGCCGACCTGCCGAGGAACACCGGGGTTTTCGTCGGGATCACCGCCCACGAATACCGCGTCCTTCAGTCGACCCGCGTGGCCGCCATGCTGATGGCGTCGGGCCATACCGGACGCGCGCCCGAGGACCTCGCCGCCCTCGCGGACGCCGTCGAGCGCATCGTCCCGCCGCGCCCGTTCACCGCGCCGGGAAGCCTCGGCAACATGTCAGCGGCGATCGTCGCGCAAGAGCTCGACCTGCATGGGCCCGCGTACACGACCGACGCCGCGTGCGCGTCCGCGCACATCGCCCTGCATGACGCCGTCCTCCAACTCCGCGCGGGGACGATCGACGCGGCGCTCGCCGGCGGCGCCTACATCCAGCTGACGCCGGAGCACTACATCGCGTTCAGCCGGATCGGCGCGATGTCGGACCAAGGCCGCTGCCTGCCGTTCGACGCACGCGCGGACGGGTTCGTCCAAGGCGATGGCGTCGGCCTCGTGCTGCTCAAGCGGCTCGACGACGCGTTGCGCGACGGGGACCGCATCTACGCCACGATCGAGGGCGTCGCCCTGAACAACGACGGCCGCGGCGAAGGCCCGATGGCGCCGGTTCAATCTGGCCAGCAGGCGGTGATCGAAGCGGCTTGGCGGGACGCGGCGCTGCCGCGTGAGGCCGTGTCCTACATCGAGGCCCATGGAACGGGCACCGCGGTCGGCGATGTCATCGAATTCCAGAGTTTGATGGAGAACTTCCGCGGCGCTTCCCGCGTCGGCCTCGGCTCCGCGAAGGCCAACATCGGGCACACGATGTCGGCGGCGGGCATCGCCGGCGTGCTCAAGGCCGTGCTGTCGATCCACCACGGCGAGATGCCACCCCTCGCGGGCTTCACGTCACCGAAGGCCGACCTGGACCTCGATCGCTCGCCGTTCTTCATCCCCACGACGCCGACGCGCTGGGACGATCCGCGCAAGCTGACGGGTGTGTCGTCGTTTGGCTTCGGCGGCACCAACGGCCACATCGTCCTCGCCGCGCCTCCCGACTTGGTGGCGCCCACGCCGCACGTGCAGCAGGAGCTGATCGCGCTCTCGGCGGCCAGCGACGCCGCGCTCGCCCGCCATGCGGGCGCGATCGCGGCAGCGATCCGGGCCGACGACACCCTGTCGGTCGCTGCGGTCGCACGCACGCTCGCCGACCGTCGCGCGCTGTCGCATCGTGCGACGATCGTCGCTGGCGACCGTCCCAGCCTGCTCGCCGCGCTCGATGCGCTCGCCGCCGGCACAGAGCTCCCCGCCGGCGCGCGCGCCGGGGAAGCCGGCGCCGCCCCGAAGATCGCGTACCTGTTCCCCGGTCAAGGCGCGCAGCGGCCCGGTATGCTCCGCGACCTCCGAGAGCGGTTCGCGGTGGTCGACGAGACGCTCGACGCGCTCGAAGCCGCACTCGCCGACGAGATGGCGCTGCCGTTGTCCCACCTCATGGACCCGGCTCGCCGTCCCGAACCCGTCGCCGAGGAGGTCGCGCGTGAGGAGCTGACGGCCACCGAGCACACACAACCGGCGATGTTTGCCGCCGGCTACGCCCTCGCGCGGCTGCTCGACACCGTCGGGCTGTCCCCTGTCGCGGTCACCGGGCACAGCCTCGGAGAGTTCGTCGCCGCCGCGTGCGCGGGCGTCTTGCCCGCCGAGGACGCGATCCGTTTCGTCGCGCGGCGCGGGCGCGCGATGGCTGCCCTGACCGGCGACCACGGCGCGATGGCCGCGGTGATGACCGACCGCGCCACCGCCGAACCGCTTCTGGTGGCCGGTGCCGTCATCGCCAACGAGAACCACCCCCGCCAGGTCGTCGTCTCGGGCGCGAGCGCGGCCGTCGCCGCGGTGATCGCGCGCGCCCAGGCGGCAGGGATTCAAGCGAAGCCTCTGGAAGTCAGCCACGCGTTCCACAGCCCGATCCTCGACAAGCTCGATGCGAAGGCCCTCTGTGCCGACTTGACGTTCGCCGCGCCGACGATCCCGGTCGCGTCCGGCATCCTCGACCGGCCGTGGGCGACGGCAGACGACGCACGCGACGTCTTCCACCGGCACGCGACCAGCCCTGTGATCTTCACCGGCGCGCTCCACCAGTGCGTCGACGCGGGGGCGGACGTCCTGCTGCAAGTCGGCGCCGGCGGCCCCCTCGCGAGCTTCGCCCGGGGCACCCTCGCCGGCGGTCCGCGGCTGATCCTCACGCTCGCCAGCCTCGAGGATGACGACGGAGGCCGAAGCCTGCTCGATACGCTCGGCGCGTTGTGGATCGCCGGCGCCCCCGTCAACTTGCACGCGTTGCACGCGGAAGCTGGTCGCGCCCTGCTCCCGCCGACGCCGCTCCCCACGGAGACGTACTGGGCCGTCAAGGACGTCGTGACACGACCGCTGAAGTTCGAGGGGGTCGCCAGCACGCCACGTCCCGTCGTGGCCGCTGCGCTCGCCGCTCCCGAGCCCGTTGCCACCCCCGAGAAGGCCTCGGACGACATCCTCGAACGCGTGATCCGCGTCGTGGCCAAGGTCAGCGCCTACCCGGCGGCAGCCCTCCGTCCGAGCGCGCGCCTCGTTGAGGATCTCGGCTTCGATAGCTTGATGATGGGCGACCTCGCGACGGGCATTGCCGAGGCCTTCCCCGAGGTGGGCGGCATCCCGCAGGACCTGCTGGTGAACAGCCCGACGGTCGACACGCTGGTCCAG
The DNA here is from genome assembly GCA_046051915.1 of Pseudomonadota bacterium. Taxonomy (GTDB): domain Bacteria; phylum Myxococcota_A; class UBA796; order UBA796; genus JBEIFN01. Next base: position 658 of record JBJONI010000205.1, on the reverse strand, counting down.
TTCGTCCGGGGAGGACCGCGCGCCGGCCAGGCCAGCGTCGACGACAACGCGCCGTTGCGGGGTTGGCGGCCGGTGTGGCGCCCCGCGCCGCTCACCGACGTCCCGCGGACGGATGCGCCTGCGGGTGCGTGGTGGATCGGCGGCACCGACGCCGCCACGGTCGAGACGGCGCGGCAACAGCTCGGGGAGATCGGCGTCGTCACCCTCACCGGGTCCGAGCTTCCCTCCCCCGTACCCCAGGTCGTCGTTTGGGTCGGGCCCACCGCGACACCGCGGGTCCGAACGGTGCTCGCCGGCAAGGGTCAGCCCGTCGACGAGGCGGCCGATCTGCTCGCCCTCGCCACCAAGCTCGAAGCCTCCTCGTTCCAAGGCGCGTTCATCGCCGTGTCTGACGACGACGATCCATGGGCCGCCGGGCTTTCGGGGGCCCTGTCCTCCCTCGCTGCCGATTGGCCCGACGCGCTCGTCAAACACGTGAAGCTCACCGCGCGCGCCGACCTCGCGACGGCGGTGTTCGGGGAGCTCACCACCTCCGACCGGTCGACCGTGTGCCGTTGGGTCGGACGCACACGGCAGGTCGGGGCGTTCGTCGAGGACACCGAAGCCGGCCGTGCGTTGACCGGTGACGACGTCGTCGCGATCACGGGGGGCACGCGAG
>JBJONI010000204.1:0-3728 GCA_046051915.1 Pseudomonadota bacterium | reverse complement strand
TGGGGGACGCATCCGCGCGCTCGATGTGCGGCGCGGGACGTACCTGAGCTCCGGAGGGGCCGCCGCGTTCGTCCGCGATGCCTCCGTGGGTACGGGCGCCGATCGCGTGCTGGCCGGTGTGGTGGCCGTGGCGCCGACGCCGGATCGCGTCGATGTCTGGGCGATCGACCGCGCCCACGGCGTGGTGGTCCGTGCGCCTGCGGTGGTGGGGGTAGATGCCTCCGGGACGCCGCTGCTGCCGGCTGTCGCCGTGCGAGCGGTGTCCTTCGCCGACGTGGACGGCAGCGGCGACACGGCGACCGTCGTCGCAGGGGACGCGGTGCAGGGCAAGATCGGGACCGAGACGTTCACCGCGACCCTGCGTCAGGGGCGGATCGAGGTCCGGGGGACGAGGTCGGGTCCGCAGTCCGACCCGCTCGTGATCGGGCAGCCTTGGACGTCCGATGATGGCGGGTTGCACCTCGTCGTGGCCGGTTCGATGTCCGAGGGAGATGTTCTCACCTTGAACGTCGACAGCGGCCTGCAGGAGTACGACTTCGACGCGACGCCGGAGCACATCGTACGGGCGCCCGATGGGTCCTGGGTGGCGGTTGCCTTCGACGACGGCTGGGTGCGGCTCCTCGACCCTGCCGATGGGACGGAGGTCCTCGCGTTTGAGATCGGCCATGCGATCCGGCTCGAACCCGGCGACGGCGTGCTGTACGCCTTGGACGCGAGCGCCTCGCGGGTGTGGACGCTCCCGCTCCGCGGTGGTGCGGTCGGTCAGATCGCGCTGGGGTTCCCTGCGGTCGACCTGGCGGTGCTCCAGACCGACAGCCGCCGCTCGCTCTACCTCGCCCACGCCGATCGGCCGGAGGTCTCGATCTTTGACCTCGACGCCTACGCGTTCGTCGACGTCAACCCGTGGACCCCGGAGATCGAAGGCCAGCGCTTCCTGACCCCGGTGCGGGGCCTCGCCGCGATGCCCACGCCTTGGGAGCGGCCGCCCGACGACCCGAACGACGAGGCGTCGGTGGGCGCGTTTGGGGCCGGCGTGGTGGTCACGCTCCAGAGCGGCAAGGCGGTGTTCTTCGACGGCGACACCGGATGCCTGGTGCCCGATCGCCTCGGGCCGCGGACCGATGCCTTCAACCCCGTCCCCGGACAGTCCGACTGGACGCCGACCTGGGCCGTGCAGATCCCTGTGACCACGTGGTTGGAGGCGGTCGAGGGGACAAACCGGCACATCTTGGTCGACCGCTGCGCGGGCCTCGCCGTGGAGCAGACGTGGCGCTTGCGCTACGACGCGTCGCTTCAGGGGTGGGAGCCGGAGGGTGACATCACGGGTCCGCTGGGTGTGTTGGCGCGGGAGGATGAGCGATTTCTCGCGCCGGACGGGAGCTTTAGCTTGCTTCTCCGCGCAGGACGGTCGCCGAGCCGCGATGGCGACGCCTTCCAGTTCCGTCTGCTGAGCGGCCTGTTGTCGATCACCGGCGACAACGACGGGGACGGCGTGCGTGATGTCGAGTTTGACCTGCCTGGCGATCCGGCGGTGGTGGTCGGCCCCTCAACGTCCGGCGGGACGCCCACGACGTGGGTGTTGGTGCCTGCCACGGCCTCCGACCGCGTCGTTCGGATCGATCCGACGCGCGCTCAGATCGACGCCAGCTGGGACTGAGGCCCGGGGCGTCGGCTTCGGCTGGCGGGGACGGCGCGGCGGGCCGATCAGCCGAGCGCTGCGAGCCGCGCCTTGACGACGGCGGACGCCAAACCGCCGTCGAAGGTCCCCTTGTGTTCGGCGTTGAGCTTGCCCATCACCTTGCCCATGTCCTTGGGGCCCGTCGCGCCGGTCGCCGCGATCGCGGCCTCGACCCATCCCGTGACCGTCGCCTCGTCGGCGAGCTGCGGTAGGTAAGCCTCGATGACGGCGAGCTCGGCGCGCTCGGCGTCCGCCATCTCGGGACGGCCGGCAGCGTCGTAGGCGGTGATCGACTCCGCGCGACGCTTGCTCAAGCCCCGCAACACCGTGATCGCCTGCTCGTCGGTGAGGGTCTCCTTGCCGTCGACCTTGAGGGCCTCGAGAAACGCGCTTCGGATGTTGCGGATCGCGTTGGTGCGCGCGGCGTCGCGCGCCTTCATCGCGTCCTTGAGGTCGGCGTTGATCGTGTCGATGAGCGCCATGGGGCCTCCTCAGGCTGGAAAACGTTCGAGGATCGTCGCAAGGAGTCGGCCGACGCCTGGGACGGCTTCGGCGACATGCGGTCGGGCGGTGCTGCGCAGTGCCTGATAGGCGCTGGCGACCGTTCGGTTGGCGGCCCGCGCCGCGCGCGCGTCGGTGACGGCGAGGAGCGCGTCGGCGATCGGTCCCGTCCGCTCGCGGAACCTCGCGACCACGCCCTCTCCGTCGAGCGCGGCTTCGACCTCGCCGCGCACAGCGTCGGCGAACGCGGGAAGCAAGGCTTCGAGGGCTGCAGGGACGACGTCGGGCCGCACAGCCTTCAGGGTGCGGAAGCCGGCGCGCAGCGCCATGCCCGCAAGGCCGGACTTGCGCTCGAGCTCCGCTTCGACGAGTCGCGCCCCGCCGTCGAGGAACGCCTGACGCGCGGCGGCGTTCGACAGGATGTGCTCGATGCCCACGTCAGCCCCCGCCGGGGCAGGTAGCGCAACGGAGACGGCGGCGCCATCTGCGACGCGCGCCGGTTGCGCGCGCGATACGACGTGGAGGGGAGGCACCATGGTGCTGGGGACGTGGCTCAAGCCGGGCATCCGAGCGGTCCGATCTGCGGTGCGGGGCGTCGCGGGCATCCCGGATCCACCGCTGTGGGACGAGGTGTGGCCGCTTCCGCCTGCGCAGACGTCGGCGCCGCCGGTGCCGCCACCGGTGCGCAGGTCCATCGACGTTCGCGCGGACGAGACGCCGAACCCGTTGGCGCGAAAGCTACTGACGCCGGAGGTCCTCCCGGAGCCGCTCGGGGCCTATGACGCGCGAAGCGTGGACGCACCGGCGGTGGCGGCGGCGCTCCTCGCGGTGCCCGGCGTTGTCGGCGTGTTCCTGAGCCGGCATTTTGCGACGATCACCCGGTCCCCGACGGCGTCGTGGGACGAGGTCGAGCCGTCCGCCATTGAGGCGCTTCGCGAGGCGCTCTCCTGACGCCGGGCCTGTGCATCCCTTCGGCTGCGTGGCGGGAAGGGGACGGTGTGCACCTGCGTCCCGCGGTGGAGGTCGCTGCCGGAGAGGTCGTGTGTCTCGTCGGGCCATCCGGGTCGGGGAAGACGCGGACGTTGTCGGCGCTACGGCAGGGCGGAGATGGGACGCGGCCGCGGCGCCTCGCGTGGACCCCACAGGCCGTCGACGATGCCGTGCCCTCCTCGGCGCGCGTCGGGGCGTGGGCCCGGTCGGTGGCGGGTGTTGGAGGGTGGTTCCGTCGCACGGACGCCGTCGCGCTGCCGAGTCGGCTCGCGTTGCCGGAGGACGTCGCCGCGCGCCGGTTCGGGTCCCTGTCGACGGGCGAACGCCAGCGGGTCCTCGTGGGGCTGGCGTGCATCGGCGGTGCGGACGGGTGGGTCGCGGATGAGCCAACCTCGGCGCAGGACATGGCGGGCACGGTCGCCGTCGTGGCGTGCTTGCGCGCCTTTGCAGCCATCGGCCGCCCTGTGCTGGTCGCGTCCCACGATCCGATCGTGCACGCGGCGGCCGATCGCCTCGTCGAGGTTGGGGCAGGTCGGGTCGGTGCTGTGGAGGGGGACGG
>JBJONI010000203.1:0-6543 GCA_046051915.1 Pseudomonadota bacterium | reverse complement strand
CTTCTCGAGCACGCCGATCTGCACCTCGAGCGTTTCACCCGTCTTGGTGCCGGCCGCGACGGCCTCGTTGTGCTGATCGATCAGGTTCTTGAGGTGGATGGCGCCGACGAGGTTGGCCGGTCCGGCCCCCACGAACAGCACGTCCATCGGCATCTCTTCGCGCGGCATCGGCCCCTCCCGGACGTGGTGGCTTAACCGACCCGCGACGGGATGGCGTCAGGCCAGCGGCTTGCCCAGCACAGCGCGCCCGCCGAGGTAGGGCCGAAGTGCCGGCGGAATGGCGACGGTGCCATCCGCGTTTTGGTGGTTCTCCAAGAACGGCACGAGCAGGCGCGGGGTGGCGATCGCGGTGTTGTTCAGCGTGTGGCAGAAGCGGACCTTGCCCTCTGCGTCGCGATAACGAAGGTTCGCCCTCGTTGCCTGCCAGGTGTGCAGCGACGAGCACGAATGCGTCTCGCGGTACTTGGCGAGCGACGGGACCCACGTCTCGAGGTCGTGCATCCGGTACTTGCCCGCGCCCATGTCACCGGTGCACACGGCGAGGACCTGGTAGGGAAGCTCGAGGGCTTGCAACAGCGCCTCGGCGTGTCCGAGCAGGCGGCGATGCATCGCCTCGGACACCGCGGCGTCCTCCTCGCAGATCACGTACTGCTCGGTCTTGTTGAACTGGTGCACCCGGAGCAGACCGCGGACGTCACGGCCAAAGCTCCCCGCCTCCCGGCGAAAGCAAGGGCTGGTGCCTGCGTACAGGATGGGAAGCTGGGTGTGCTCGAGGATCTCGCCGGCGTGCAGGCTGGTGAGGACGACCTCGGCCGTGCCGGCGAGGAACAGGTCGTCTTCGGCCACGTGGTAGACGTCTTCGCGACCTGCCGGGAAGTGACCCGTACCGAGCAGCGCTTCTTCGCGAACGAGGTCTGGCACGGTGATCAGGGTGAAGTCGTCGGCTTCGAGGCGGTCCCACGCGAGCTGGTGCAACGCGAGCTCGAGCCGCACCGCGTCGCCCTTGAGTGCGAAGTTGCGGCTTCCCGAGACCTTCGTCACGCGCTCCAGCTCCGCCCAGCCCTGGCCTTCCAGGATCTGCACGTGGTCGCGCAGCGCGAAATCGAACGTTCGCGGCGTCCCGACCAGACGCTCGACGACGTTGCCGCTGTCGTCGGGCCCGACCGGCACGTCGTCGGCTGGCGGTTGGGGGACCCACAGCAGCATCGCCTTCAGGCGCGCCTCGGCGTCCGCGAGCAGGGGACTGATCGCGTCGATCCGCGCCCCGATCGCGTTGGACGCCTCGCGCAGGGCCGCGTGGCCCTCCTTGGGCGTGTCGCGGAACTGCCGGCTGAGGACGTTCTTCTCGGTTTGCAGGCCCTGCTGTTCGGTCTTGAGCGCCGAGATCTCCGCGTCGAGCTCGAGCAGAGCGTCCAGGTCGAGCTTGACCCGCTTCTTGGCGATGGCGTCGCGGACAGCGTCGGTGTTCTTGCGGATCGTGGCGAGCGTGAGCATGGCGTCCTTCCGCGCGCGGCGTAGGCCGATCCATCGGGGGCGTCAAGGTTTGCCGCCATCCCACGCGGTGGCTAGGGCTGTGGGTGTCGCAGCGGGGTCGCCGTGTCGCAGAAGGGTCGCTGGTTTTGGATCACGTTCGCCGTCTGGCTGATCGCCGATCAGGTGACCAAGTTCTGGGTCTACCTCAACATCGAGTACCGCGTCGGCCAGATCGACGTCATCCCCGGTTTCTTCTCGATTGTGCACGCCCAGAACCCCGGTGCCGCCTTCTCGATGCTCGCTGATTTTCCGTACAAGAATGGCGTGTTCTACGTCTTCTTCGGTGTGGCGTGCTGGGTGGTTTGGGACGCCTACCGCAAGGTCCTCGACGCCGACCGGGTGCAGGCAACCGCGCTCGGCATGGTGCTCTCGGGCGCTGCGGGCAACATCATCGATCGCCTCCACAAGGGCACTGTGACGGATTTCATGCGGTTTCACGTCGAGGATCCGACGTGGCGCGCGCGCCTGATCGAGTGGTTCGGCACCAACGAATACCCCTCGTGGAACGTCGCGGATGCGGCGTTGTTGGTGGGGATCGTCGTGTACTTGGCGGCTTCGGGACTCTCGGAGGAGCCGGACGACGCGCCGTCTGAGGGGTCGACGCCCGCGTGAGCCCGTGGGTCACCGTGGGGCCGCTGGCGCTTCCCGCGTACTACCTGTGGATCACGCTGGGCTTCTGTGCGGCGACCCTCGCGCTACGCCGTGAATTCCGGCGAAGTGCGGTGCCGGTCACGGTGCTCTACGACCTCGCGCTCCCGATCCTGCCGGTGGGGTGGCTCGGCGCGCGCTTGTTCCTGTTGCTGGAAGATCCCACGACGTTCCTGACGCGGCCTTGGCTGTTGCTGCACCCGGGCGCAGGCTGGGTGTTTCACGGGGGCTTCCTCTCGGTGATCGGCGTGCTTTGGCTGCAATGTCGGCGCCGCGGGCTGTCCCTCGCCGAGGTCGGTGACGCGTTCGCGCCGGTGTTGCCGCTCGGCGTCGCCATCGGCAGGTTGGGATGCTTGTTCGCCGGATGTTGCCATGGCCGCCCCGCGGATTGGCCGTTGGGCTTCGCGGTGCCCTGGTCGGTGACCTACCTCATCGAGGGCGTCGTGCCGCCGAGCTTGCTCGGGGTCGCCCTCCACCCCGCGCCGCTCTACGATGTGGCGCTCGGTCTCGGCTTGCACGCGTGGCTGAGTCGCCTGCACGGCCAACGCGCCGCCGATGGGTCGCGCCCTCCCCACGGTACCGTAGGGGCGAGCTTGCTGTGGGGCTACGGGCTCGGGCGGTTCCTCACCGAGTTCGCGCGCGGCGACCTCGAACGGACGTTTCACGCCGGTTTTTCGGTCGCGCAATGGGTGGGGTTGGCGATGGCGGCGGTCGGTGGCGCGTGGCGGTGGCGACTCTCCACCTCTCCGGGTGCACGATGAGCCTCCTTGCGGCATGGCAGACGCTGCTGGACGCCGAGGGGTTCACCGTCACCGCGCTGCCGGACCGCCCTGCGCTGGCGTTTCGCTTCGTCACCGAGGAACACGCGTTCGGGGCGATGGCGATCGCGCGGGAGTCGGCGCGTCAGGCCCTGTTCTACGCGTACGCGCCATTCCCGGTTCCCCCGTCCCGCCGCGCCGTGGTGGCCGCGTTCCTGCACCGCGCCAACTATGGGCTCTTGCTTGGGAACTTCGAGCTCGACATGGACGACGGCGAGGTTCGCTTCAAGGCGAGTGTGGACCTCGAAGGCCTGACCCCTGAGGGCGCGTCCCTGCACAACCTGCTCGCAACCGGCCTCCTGACGATGGACCGCTACCTCGTCGGCCTCGCGGCGGTCGTGTTCGACGGGCTCGACGATCGCGCCGGCATCGCTGTGGTGGAGGAGGGACGGTGAGGCCGATCGCGTTTCACATCGGGGGCCTGACGCTGCACACCTACGGGCTCCTCGCGGCGCTCGGGTTCCTCGCGGTGGTCGCGATCGGCTTTCACCACGCCAAGGTCCGAGGCTGGCCCCGCGAGGCGATGATCGATCTCATCGTCGTGAGCGCGCTCGCCGGCTTGCTGGGATCGCGCGCCTTGTTCCTTGTTCAAAACCCCAACCGCTTCGAAGGCATTCACAGCTTGTGGGCGGTGCGCGACGGCGGTCTCGTGTTCTACGGGGCGCCGTTGCTCGGGGTGCCGTTGGCGCTGGGGTATGCGCGATCGCGGCAGCTCCCGATCCGGGGCGTGATGGACGCGTTCGGTCGCTCGGCGCCGGTGGGGCACGCGCTCAGCCGGTTGGGGTGCTGGGCCGCGGGTTGTTGCTACGGCATTCCGGCCACCGGCGTTTGGTCGCGTTGGGGGCTTCTCGCGACGGATCCGCACAGCCTCACGCCCCACGACGTGCCCCGGGTCCCGGTGCAGGTGTTCGAGGCGGCGGCGCTCGGGCTGCTCGCCGTCGCGATCCACGGCCTGGCGCGCCGACCGCACCGCGAGGGCAGCTTGTTTTGGGCGTGGATGCTCGGCTACGCGGTGCTACGTCTCGCGACGGAGACCCTGCGCGGCGACGCGGACCGAGGGTTCTACGGCCCGTTTTCCACCTCGACGTGGATCAGCCTCGGCTGCCTCGCGTTGGGCGCGGTGGGCTGGTGGGTCGGACGGGGCGCACAGGTCGGACCCGTGACGTCGCCCGCGGATCCGGCACCGCGCTAAGCCCATGGTCCACCGCGCCGCGGGGTCGACAGCGGCGGGCATCGGGATACAGGGCGCTGTCCCATGGACCGACTTGGCTCCTAGGGGCGAGATCCTCAGCTTCTCTCTGCATGCTGTGCCATGCGGGTTGACTCAGGAGCGCGCCTCTGTCACGCTCGGCCGATCCGTGGGGTCGATCCCCGCACCGAACGCCGTGGCCACGGCGTCGGGACGTCAGCCGGCGCAGCGCGCGTCGGCCATCCGAGGAAGGTCCGCTTGCTGCCTACCCCGCTGCGTCAAACCCTTGCTTCCGTCGTCGCACGCCTCGTCGACGGCTTCGCCGGACGCACCTCTGCCCGCTGGGCTCGAACGATGGTCGCGGTCGCGACGGTCGTGTTCGGCCTGTTGCTGGCGCCGTCGGATGCGCGCGCGCAGAACTACGGCAACCTCGACGGCTACGTCTCTGACGAGTTCACCGACCCGGCGTCGGGTGTGCAAGTCACGCTCGTCAGCGCGATGGGTCGCCGCAGCACCACGACGGACGAGCGCGGCTACTTCACGTTCCGCCAGATCGAGCCGCTCGTGTACGAGGTCGTCTTCGTCAAGGACGGCTACCAGACGGTCTCGGCCCGTGACGTCCAGGTCCTCGTGAACAACACGGTCCGCGTCGACATCCAACTCACGCCCGGCAAGGTCGAAGAGATGGTGATCGAGGATCGTGAGCCCACGGTCAACACCGAAAAGACGACGGTCGGCCAAGTCCTCACCAAGGACTTCCTCCAGAAGGTGCCGACCGGCCGCTCCTACCAGCAGGCCACGCAGCTCGCGGCGGGCGTCACCGGTGGCTCCAACCCGAACATGGGTGGCGGTGGGTCCAACGAGAACCAGTACCTCGTCGACGGTGCGACCGTGACCGACCCCGTCACCGGCACGTTCTCGGCGAACTTCAACTACGACGCCATCCAGCAGATCGAGGTCACGCTGGGCGGTTTCGACGCCGAGTACAACACGCTCGGCGGCATCGTGAACCTCACGACCGAGACGGGTTCGAACAACCTCGAGTTCAACGCCACCGGGTACTACGTCAACGGCAACTGGCAGCCGCGCAAGGACGCCCGTTACACCGCCGACGGCTACACCTTGGCGCCGACCGGGTTCACGAACAGCTTCCAGCAGATTCAGATCGGCGCGAAGGTCTCGGGTCCGCTCGTGAAGGACAAGGCGTTCTTCATCTTCAGCTACCAGCACGACCGCACCCTGATCGCGCTGACGCAGATGCCGCAACGCCGCGACTTCGACGGCCACTACATCCTGGGCAAGATCACGGTTCAGCCCTCCGATGAGCACCGGCTGAGCCTGTTGGTCCAGTCCGATCCGACGTCGATCGACAACATCAGCCAGGGCAATCCGTTCCAAAAGCGGGAGGCCCAGGGGCGTCAGGCCCAGGGCGGCTTTACCGGTCAGCTCCGCTACCAGTGGTTCCCCTCCGAGAAGGTCAACCTCGACACCCGCTTGCAGGTGACGAAGACGACGATCGAAGTCAACGCCGTGCCCTGCACCAACGACATCGAAGTCGACCGTCATCAGTGCCAGCCGGGCGAGGCCGAAGGCAACGTCGACTACACCACCCCGGGTCGCGTCGGCGCGTTCGGCGCGTACGACTCCGTCAACTGGGGCAGCCTGTACTTCGACGACCGCTTCCGGTTCAACGGCGCGCTCAAGCTCTCGCTGGTGAACATCGTCGACCCGTACGGCGGCAAGCACGACTTCAAGTTCGGTGTCGAAGGCAACCAGTTCCTGAACAACTTCGTGTCGGGCTACAGCGGCAACACGCTCTACGTCGACATCAACGAAGCGCCGCTCAACCCTGAGACGTTCAAGAACTACTACTGGCTCGAGATCACGGGCCCGATCCGTCAGCGGAACACGGGTTCGACGTGGTCGGCGTTCGCGCAGGACGTCTACAAGCCGGTGAAGAACCTCACGCTGCGCTACGGTATCCGTACCGACAGCACGATCCTTCGCAACGACATCGGCGATGCCGTCGTCAACGCTACGGGCGTCTCGCCGCGCTTCTTCGCCGCGTGGGACCCGTTCGGCGACCAGAAGACGAAGATCTCCGGCGGTTGGGGTCGTAGCGTCGACCCGGGTCGCCAAGAGGTCGCGGGCTTCACGTCGGTCGGCAACTACGGCAGCAAGATCTACCTCGGTGAGTTCTTCGCCCAGTTCGGCGGCACCTACGCGCCGGTCGCGAACCAAGAGCTGATGGCGAGCTACTCGCCGCGTCAGAACCTCAACGTCGCGAACAAGGGTCTTCGCCTCCCGACCACCGACGAGTTCAACCTGACCTTCCAGCGCCAGATCGTGAAGGAT
>JBJONI010000202.1:0-7635 GCA_046051915.1 Pseudomonadota bacterium | reverse complement strand
GAACGCCTCCTCCGGAGCGAACCGGTCGCTGCCGCTCCCCTCGCCTTCGGCCACGGCCGACACGACCGCCGTCTGGCTGGCGCTAAACAGCGGCACGAACGCCTGACCTTGCTTCGGGAAGATGCCGTAGGAGACGCCCTCGGCCGTCGCGGCGAGGAACGGGAACGACAGCGGCTGCGCGAAGATGTTCTGGCCCGCCTCGTTGGCCCGGAACACGGCGCCATCCTCGTCAAACCCGATCCCAGGCCCAAACACGTCGACGCTGCCTCCCCCGAGCACAAAGTCGCCGGCGATGACGCCCCGTTCGAGGCCCGCCCCGATCACGTCGATGTTGTCGTCGGGGTAGGTCATGTCGATGCCGACGACCTCCTCCCCCTCCACGGGCTCGTGAAACGTGACCGTCGAACGCAGGTTGACCCAGGGTTCGCCCGGTCGGACGATGTACTCGTGGACAAACCACATGTCGGGCATGTCGACGAGACCCCACAGCGCGTACAGCAGGGTGAGAAACGGCTCGCCCTTGGCGACGACCCGCACCTTCGCCTCGCCACCGTCGGCCCCATCCGAGACCAGCTCGACGCGCGCGGGCTCATCGGCCTTCGGCACGTTCATGTTGAAGGTGGGGAACAACTCCACCCAGCGATCGTTGCCGCGCGACGCGTCGTACCGGGCGTCGGGGGTGTTCAGATCGGCGTCGACGAGGCTGCCACCGTACAGCCCTGGACCGAGGGAGTCATGCCCCCCCAGGACAGCGATACGGATCTGGTCGTTTTCGAGCAAGAAGTCGCCGTCCCGCGCGATCGCCTTCTCGCCACCGATCACCTCGTCCAAGGTCTCGATGCGCTTCGCGCGAGCGAACGGCCCGTCGGGGTACTCGGGCGCGCACGCCGCGAGGAGCAGGCTCAGGCTCATCACGCCTTGCGCGCGGAAGGTGACGAGACGGAGCGAACGGTGTGCCACGGAGCGCTTCATGGGGATATCCTGCCCGCACATCCGTACCCCGCCGGAGACGCCATGCGCCACGTCCGCTCCCTCCTCGCGTTCCCCCTGCTTGCTTCCTCGTGGGCTTGGGCGGGCGACGCTGACCGCCAGGCCACGGAGGCCGACGACGCCAAGATCGAGCAGGTGCCTTGGGCGATCCCGAACCTGCAGATTCAAACCTGGTTCACCGCCTGGGACCAAGACGAAGCCGCCCAAGCCGACCCCGGCGGCTACGGCGATCCCGAGCTGGACACCGGGTTCACGCTGCGCCGCGCTCGTCTCGGCCTGTCGGGCGGGTACAAGGGCCTCCATTACAGCCTTCGCATCGGCAGCTCCGTCCCCTCCGACACCCTGATGCCCGACCCCCTGCCGGTCGACATCATCGACGCTTGGGCGCGCTACCGGATCGAATCCAAGGGTGGCGTGACGCGCCTGAGCCTCGGCCGGCAGCGGGTGCCCTTCTCACGCGAGCAGCAGATGTCCACGAACGATCTTGTGTTTCAAGAGACGTCAACGGGCACGAACTGGCTCACGCCCAACCGCGACCTCGGCTTCATGCTGCAGCACGACGTCAAGGGCTTCGGCGTCTCCGCTGGCGTCTACAACGGCAACGGTGACATCTTTGGCAACGCCGACAACGGCGTCCTGACCGCGTTGCGCGTCGAGTACAGCCTCGGGGGCGACACCTACCGTACGAACGCAGCCGACTCCGCGTTCGGCGTCGGGCTCGCAGGCATGTACAACCACACCGTCAGCACCGACGTGTTCGGCGGCGTGTTCGACCTTCTCGGGCGCTACAAGGGCCTCACGTTGCAGGCCGAAGCGCAGATGAACCTGCTGCAGCCCGTCGAGAAGCCGACCGTGCTCGCACCGGATGTCCCGGCCAACACGCTGCGGCTCGGAGGCAACGCGCAGATCTCGTACTACCGCGAGGTCGGGATCGGGGCGGTCGAGCCCGCCGTTCGGTTCTCGTACTTCGACAGCGCCACCCACTTGCAAGACAACGGCGACGTCGCCGACCTGCACGCCGGCCTGTCCTGGCGCGAGCCGATCCCGTTCATCGATCTCGGCGCGGGCTACATCCACCGCTTCGAGCTCTCGGGCCGTGACGTCGAAAACGACTCGGTCCGGCTGTGGGCCGGGTTCCGCTACCCGTCTCGTCGGTTCGAACCGTTCGACCTCGCCAAGGCGTTCAAGAAGCTCGGCGGCGGCGATGGGGCCGTCAAGCACGAAAAGAAGCCCCACATCAGCAAGAAGCCCGAAGCCGTCAGCGGCGGCGTCCACAACCCGGCAGCGCTCGCCGATGGGTTCGTCGTCCCGTTTCAAACGTGGACGTTGGCGACCCAAGGCGAGGCGGGCTGGACGCTTCCGCAAGCCTGCACGTTCGCCGGCACGATCCGCATCGTCGACGGGATCCTGACCCGAACCGAGGGCGCCGCGTCGGAGTCTTGGACGCTGAGCGGCGGCACGCTCACCGACACGGGCTTTCGGCTCCGCGGCCAGCGCCCCGATGGACAGGCCGGCGAGATCGCCATCACCTGGACCACCGAACTCGATGGGCAGACCCTCGCGAAGTGGACGTTCGACGGCAAGGGTCCGGTTGGGGCGTTCGTGGCCGATGACCGCGTGGGCGACCAGATCCCCGTCGTCAAGAGCGACTGCCTCGCGATGCCCTGAACCGGCGCCGTCGCGACGCCGTCAGAACCAAACGCCGAGACCGCCCGACGCCTGCACCCTTGGGATGCCGTCGAAGTGTTTCATCACGTCGTAGCCGACCTTGCCCTCGACAGCGATGCGCACCTTCGGCTTGACGTCCCAGGAGAACTCGAGCCCGGTCTGGGGGCCAAGGCCGAGGTAGGGGTCACCATAGACACCGACAAGGCCGAGCAGTCCGGCCTTGCCAAACCGCCCGCCGACGGTGGCTGCGCCATGGAAGCGCACGATGAACGGCATCTCGTCGTCGAGGTTGACCCAGTACGCTCGGGTCGGCGCGAGCCCCGCAACGCCGAGCTGCCCGCCGAACAGGTCGTGCTGGTAGCGCACCGTGAGGTCCGCTCCGAAGGTCGGCCGGCCGAGCGTCAACCCGGCCTGCCCCGTGACGCCCGCCCACCAGCGCTTGGGCTTGGGCTCCTCGGGGAGGATCGGGAGGAACGGACGCTCCCCGATCACACCCTCGTCCTCGCCGGAAAGCCGGGGTTGCTCATACCAATTGAACACGGTCGTCTCGCCTTCGAGTACGCCGACGAGGCGCATCAACGGCTCAGACTCCTCGATCCACATCACGAAGCGGTGGACGCCCGCAGCGAGCGCGATCTCGGCCTCGCCAAAGTTGACCTTGATGTCGCGCCCGTCGACGGTCAAGCGCGCGCCAACCGGGAGGTGGGCTTCGACGTAGCCAGGTTGCTTGCGGAGAATGTCGTTCTCGGCTTCGCGTAGCCACCCCTCAAGGTGACCAGGAATCGCCCCGGACGGCAGACGGTGGTCGTCGGCGACGGCGGCGGCCTGGGCGATGCGCTTGGCCCCGAGCTCGTGCTCCTTCGCGAGACGCAGGGCGACGCCGGCCTTCCACCACAACTCGGACCACTGCCGGTTGCTCAGGTAGGCATTGACGAGCTGGACCTCGCCCAACACGCCGCTGTACCGCTCCGCGATCCGCCGCGCGTCGACCTCGAGGGCGTCGCCCGAGCCCTGCGACACGAGACTCTCGAGCCGGATCCGCTTCTGGCGCTGCTGCTTGAGAAACGCCTCGGCGTTGACGAACTCACGCTCGCACGACTTGACCTGCTGCACCGAGAGCAGGGCCTCTTGGTACTTTTCCCGCTCGGTGCTGATCTCGCGGTAGCGGTCATCGGTCGCGAGCGAAATGATGCGCTCCAAAGCCGCCTTGACCTTCTCCCCAGAGAACGCCTCACGCTCCGCCGGCGAGAACTCCCACCCGCTCAACGCCGCGCGGTACGGATCGAGCTGCTCGTGCAAGGTGTACGCACGCGACCAGTCCTCGGTGTTGTACGACTGCAGGCCGAGCGAGGCGACGAACGCCTCCCACGCGTCGCGCGCGCTGTTGGTGAGGTCCGGCCAGAGGACATCCTCCCACAACGCCCGCTCGGCCTCCCAAGCCTCCGCCAAGCCCCCGATGGCGTCGTCCTCGAGCCGCGCCATCTCGTCGTCCGGGCGTTCGAAGCGGTTCAACAGGCGCTCCGCGCGACTCGCAGACAGCTTGCATTCGTCGTACTTCGCCTTCACCCTCGCGAACTCTTCCTCAGCCACAAGGATCTGCTGTTCGAACAGATCGAGCTGTTCCTCCCGGGATGACGCCATCTGCGCCGCTCCCCACGCGACGTCGCCGGCGTACGCTGCGCGAAGCATCAGTTGATGGAAGTCCTCGTCCAAGACCGAGAGGGCGGGAAAGAAGGTGAAACGCTCCCAGTTGAACCCGACCGGCTTGTTTCCCACGACCAGCAGGGTGTCGGCCTCGACCGTTCCCTGCCTCGGAGGGGGCGCCGCGGTCACCGCACCACGAGACACCGTGGCGCCCCCGCCCCCGAGGTCCTCCAAGCCAGGACGACGCGACGTCGACGGCGGGAGCGCCGTCGCGCGCGCCTGCTCGCCTGCGGGGACGGCCGCGCCCGGAAGCGTCCAACCCGGTGGCACCCGCAAGGACATGCCGACGTCGAGCTTCACCGGATCGCCGAGCGTCGCCTCGTTGTACCGAATCAGTTCCTTGAACCGTAGGGCGTCGCCCGTACCCGCGAGCGCGAGACTCGCGAGCGTATCGCCACGTCGAACGACGTAGACGGCAAAACCTTCGGTCTCGCTCGTCTGGGCGAACGCCACCGAAGGCACCGCCCCCAATGTCGCCAGGATCCCCGCCAACGCCGCCGCCGCCACGGCCGACGAGGCCCCCACCGGGGCCAAGGCCAAGCCGCGAAGCGTCACAGGCACACGCGGAAGAAACGGACGCCACGCCATCGGGTTATGCTCTCTTCGCCCCTTGTATCATGCACCCACCCGCGGCGACGCGCCACCCGGCGCCGCCACCCGGAGAGACTCCGTGAAGCCAGGCGAGATCATCGGCGAATGGCGCGTCCTACGCACGCTCGGCAAGGGCGGCATGGGCATGGTCTTCCTCGGCCAACACGTCGACGACGAGCACGAGATCGCCGCCGTCAAGTTGTTCCACGCGTGGGCCGACGACGACGATGGGTTTCGGCGGTTCGAACGCGAGTGCGAGGTCTTGCAGCGGCTGGACCACCCTGGGATCGTCCCGCTCAAGCACGGCCGCATGGGCACGGGCCGGGATGTGAGCAGCGGCATCTACTGGATGGCGATGGCTTACATCGACGGGCCATCGCTCGAAGCGCGCCTCGATCACGGCCCCTTGCCGCCCGGCTACGCGGCAGCCACCTTCCACCGCCTCGCCGATGCGCTGGAGCACGCCCATTCGCGCGGCGTGTTCCATCGGGACCTCAAGCCCGCCAACATCGTGCTCGGCATCGACGGCGTTCGCCTCGTCGACTTCGGCATCGCCCTCCAGGAGGAAAAGACGCGCCTGACGGCCGTCGGGACCTTCGCGGGCACCTTGCCTTACATGCCGCCCGAGGTCGTCCTCGATGACCGGTCGCGTCCCGACCCGGCGCTGGGCGACATCTACGCCCTTGGCGTCGTCCTCTACGAGGCGCTGACCGGCGAGCGGGCGTTCCAGACCGAACGGGGCCTGACCGATCGCGAACGTCAGATGCGCATCCTCAAGGCCAAGATGAGCGGTGACGTCCTGGACCCCGGCGCAGGCGTGCCCGATCCGCTCCGCCGCCTCGTCCAAGCGGCCACCGCGCCGCGTCCCGACGAGCGGCTCGCGACTTGGGGGGATTTCAAGGCCCAGCTCGCCCGCGTCGCGTTCGGCCCGGACGTGCTGACGACGGACTGGGCAGACGAGGCGCCGTTCGACGAGCCGACGGCCGACGTCCCAGCCGCCGCCACGGTCGACGTGCCCGCGTCGGCAACCGACCGCGCGACCGGTGGCGCCGCCACGGTCGCAGGTGTCGCCGCGGCCTTCACCCGCGAGCCTACGCCGCGCCCTCGCGGGCCCCGCGGCTTTGGGCTGGCGCGTGGTGAGACGCCGAGTTGGTCGTCGGAGGACGCCCAAGACTCGGACTTCCATCCCGGTGTGGTGGTCTCGGGCGGGCCGCCTCCAGCGTCGGACGACGCCATCGACGACGACGGCGACGAGCCGACCGAGCTGACGGCACCGATCGCCGTGCCGCCCCCTCGCACCAAGGCGGTCCCAGTCGCCGCAGCGCCGCCACCCGTGGTTGCCCCCCCGCCGGCGCCGCCGCCGCCGGCGAGGTCGCGCAAGGTCACGCCCACACCGGCCGAGACCCCTGCCCCCGCCCCTGCCCCCGCCCCCGCCCCCGCCCCCGTCGCCGTGGCCGCCGCGCCGCCCCAGCCACGCGCAGCCACGCCGGCCACGCCACGGGCGGTCGTCGCGCCTGCCGCCGGGCCTGCCGCCGCAGCGGCAGCCGAGCGCCAGACCGAAGCGCGTTCGAGCCGTGCGCCGTGGATCGTAGCCGCGTTGCTCCTGCTGGGGTTGGCGGCCGGAGGCGGCTACGTCGTGCTCAACCCGGCGGCGCCGCCCAACGCGCCAGGGGGTGGGGTCGCCTCGCCCGCAGGGCCGGTGACGCTGGACGCCACCTCCACGGCGCCAGCCGCCGCGGCCGGGCTCGGGGCCGCGAACCCCACCGCGACCAAGGCGGAGGCTCCGCCGGCCGCCGACGAGGCCGGCGCACCGTGGTCCGACACCGCCGAACCCGCGTGGGCCGGCCATGTCTGGCCCACCGCGACCAAGGCGGAGGCTCCGCCGGCCGCCTCGACGCCCGCAGCGACGACGGCCGACAAGCCTGCGATCAAGCCCGTCGACAAACTCGCCAAGCCCAAGCCCGACGCCAAGGCGCCCGCCGCCGTGCAGAAGCTCAAGGTGTTCTTCCAGACGGTGGGCGGCGACGTCGCGAACGTGAGCATCAACGGCAAACCCCGCGGCGCCACGCCGTTGCAGCTCTACCTCGAGCCGGGTCCGTATCGGGTCGAATTCACGGGTTCGAACGGGATCCCGGAGAACAAAGAGGTCGAGATCGCGACCTACGGCGCGAACGAGATCTCGTTCGATCCGAAGCGTCACCGCATCACGAACATTCACAAGGAATAGCCTGTGCTCCTTCTCGCACTCCTCTGGACCGCGCTCGCGGGCGACCCCTGCCCTGATTTCCGAAGCTCGATCGAGAACGCCGAGAAGGCGCTCTCCCCGCTTCGGATCGACGAACTCTCCGAGTACACGCTCGAAGCGCAACGAAGCCTCTCATGCGGACCGATCGCCACGAAGGCCGAATGGCGCGCCCGGTTTTGGCTCGTGCTTTCGGTCATGCTCGACAACTCCGGCGACCGGAGCTCCGTCGACGACGCGCTGAGCGCCGCCTGGCGTGCCTGGCCCAACGTCTCGGTGCGCCGACTTCCGAGCCACCTGCAGAACCGCTACGCGGAGCTGACGGAGCAGCGGCCTGAAGAAGCGAGCTTCCGCCTCCTGCCGTTGCCCGACCGCGAAGCGATCATCTACGTCGACGGCCGCGCGACCCGCGCAGACGCGCTTCACAGCTCCCTGGAGGC
>JBJONI010000201.1:0-8476 GCA_046051915.1 Pseudomonadota bacterium | reverse complement strand
CTGATAGCCCGACACCGCGAGGCCACCCGGCCCGCCGAACAGCACCTCGACGAGTCCCGCGCCATCCTCACCGGGCACGCCGACGGCGAGGTCGTCGTAGCCGTCGCCGTCAAAGTCCCCGACCGCGAGCGCGGCCCCGAACGCGTCGTCGACCTCCGTCGCACCGCCGAGGCCTGCGGTGCCTTGGAAGAACTGCTGCATCCCGGCGGTCGAAAGCCCGCTGGGACCGCCGTACAGCACCTCCACAAAGCCGCTGTTGGTGTCGCTACCGATGTTTTCGTCGGGGACCCCCAGCGCGAGATCGTCGAACCCATCGGCGTCAAAGTCGCCGCTGGCGACGACCTTGCCGAGCCGATCGGACGTCTCCGGATCCCCGAGAAAGCCGGTGCTGTCTTGGTCGAACAGGGTCTCGTCGAGCGGGGAGGCGCCGTCGGTCCCTCCGTAGAACACCTGCACAGCACCCGCGTCGACCACGCTCCCGACGTCCTCGTCCGGCACGCCGATCACGAGGTCGGCATACCCATCTGCGTCGTAGTCCGGGCGCGGTGCGCGCGAAGGCGGGCTGGGGTTTCGAAGGGACGAGGCGCAAAACGTCCACGTCTTGACCACGTTGCCCGCCGACCCATACAGCGTCGCGGTCATGCAAGGGTCGGCGAGGGTCGTGTCGACATCGACCGCGATCACGTAGTCATCGCTGTCGCCGCACGTGACGTGAGAGTTCGCGTCCTCACAGGCACTGTTGCTGTTCGCGAGGGGCGAGCTGATCAACTCCGGCACCGTATAGCCACCCGGCGCGCCGGCCACGCGACGAAGCTCCGAACGGTGGACGTCGCCGGAGAGGAAGACCACCCCCTCGATCCCCTCATCGCGCACGAACGCGAGCAGGTCGTCGACCGCGGCGGGGTAATCCCCCCAGCCATCGCCCGTCTTCTCCGGCGTCCAGACCGACCCGTCGACCAACACATTGAAGGTCGCGTTGGAGGCTCGCAGTTGGTCCTTCAGCCACGTCGTCTGGGCGTTGCCGAGGATGTTGTCATCGAGCCCGCGCCAGTAGCGGTCGTCCAGCAGGAAGAACCGGACGTCCCCCCAATCCCAGGTCGAGAAGATGCCGGGCGTTGTGGCCAGACCATACGAGGGGTTTGCCCAATACTCTCCAAAAGCCCGCAGCGCGCGATCCTTGCCCGACGACGACCCCGTCGTGTTGTTCCCGACGTAGTCGTGGTCGTCCCACACCGCGACGTTGGCCCGGTTGCGCATCATCGCGCGGCGCTCGGGCCGCTCGTGGGCCCATCGGTAGAACTGGCGCAGATCCGAGAGGTCGTTGGTGTTGCCGTAGTGGTTGTCGCCGACGAACAGGAACACGTCCGGGTCCAGACCCGCGATCATGCCAAAGATCGGCTGCGCGTCCTCCTTCGCACACGAACCGAAGGCGAACCGGAACTGGGAGGCGCCCGTGGGCGCTGTGCGGAACACGCCGTCCTCGGCCGCCGCCCCGTCCGCCGTCACGCGGTAGGCGTAGGCGGTGTTGGGTTGCAGGCCGTACACCGAGACGACCTCCGCAAAATCTTGGGCCGCGGCGGGGTAGCGGACCGCGACGACGGGCGCCGTGCTCAGGCTCGCCCCGAGCGGGACGACGCGAAGCTCGGTTCGCCGTGTGGCGTCGGTGCGGAACCACAACCGCGCATCGTACGCGCCCACCGCGCCCGGGTAGGGGCCGTGCGTCAGTCGCGACGGGTGACACGTCGTTCGAGAGACGGTCGGCCCACCGGGCGACGTCCAGCTCGACACCTCGCCCGCACCATCGCCGAACACGACCCCGGGATCGCTGGCGTGGATCACCTCGCCATCGAGCACCACTTGAACACAATCGGGGTCCCAGGCGTCGGAGCCCCCCCCATCGAGACGCAGCTGGACGCGGTTCACCGCCGATCGGGCGAGGTTGATCCCCTCGACGACCTTGACGTCGGCGTTGCCGAGCTCCCAATCGTTCCAGTTGGGGTTGCCGAGCGACCAACACCGCGTGGCGTCCAAGCACAAGCTGATCTGCACCGTGTCCGAGTCGTCGTAGGTCGACGTCCCGGTGTGCGTGATGACGTGCAGGATCGACGCCGTCGCCGGAAAGGTCGGCGGGCCTGCATCGAGACACCCTGCTCCATCCGAGATCAGGCCCTCGTCGACCCCGCCGTCGCAGTCGTCGTCGACAGCGTTGCACAGCTCGGTCGCTCCGGGAAACACGTCCGCGTCGCCGTCATCGCAGTCGCCAGAAGCCGGCGCGCCGTCGCCGTCGTCGTCGCGCGGCGCCGGTCCGCCACCGGAGCCGGTCCCAGAGCCCGTCTCCTGAGGCGGATCGGTGTCGGGCGGGGTGTCGAGCGGGGTGTCCGACGGCGAATCCAACGGCGTGTCCGCCGGGGTGTCCGACGGCGAATCCAACGGCGTGTCCTCCACCGGCGGATCGGTCTCGCCGACCGCGCTGTCGGCGGGGCCAAGGTCCCCCTTGGGGTAGGCGACCACGCCGCAAGCCACCGCACTGAGCGCCCACAGCGCCTGCCACGACCGCATCGCGACCCCCATCCCGAACGTTGTACCGTGCGCTGGCCCAAGGATCGAGCATGGCCGGCGGATTGGGCTTGCGCGGCGCGATCCGAGCCGGTACAGGACAAGCGACGGCCGCACCCGCTCCGTCCAGCTCTTGCCGACGCAGCGCATCCGCGCGCGACGGCGAACATTCAGGCGCCCCGCCGCATGCGTGTCTGCACCCTGCAGACCGCCCGCGTCGCCCCGCGATGAACAAGCGTCCCTCGTCCACGGAGGACCGTTCCCTTCGCGCTGCGACGCAGGGAGAACCGCCGGCGCGCGCCCCTTCGCCTCTCACCTCTTGCCCCCAAGGTTTCTTCCCGTCTCGTCGCCGCCCCGAAACACGGGGTCCTCGCCGTGGCCCAGCCTCGGCAAGGCGCGAAGTGTACGCAGGAACCCTCCAGGTGCCAGCCGGTCAGGCAAGGAAACCTCCCGTGCGCCCTCAAGGCGCGCGACTCGCTGCGCGTCCAGCGCCCGCGGAGACCCCATGGAAGAGAACATCGCCCTCCTGATCGACTTCGAGAACATCCACGCAGGGACCGAGAAGGAAGGCCTCGGCCGCTTCGACGTCGGCGCCCTGATGGACCGCCTCAAGGACAAGGGCCGCATCCTGATCAGCCGCGCGTACGGCGACTGGGGCCGCTTCGCACGGTTCAAGCAAGAGATGCTCGGCGCCAACATCACGATGATGGAGCTCACGAGCCACGGCATGCAAGACAAGAACCGCGCCGACATCGCGTTGGTCGTCGACTGCCTCGAGCTCGCGTTCACCCGTGACTTCGTGAACACGTTCGTCATCGTCTCGGGCGACAGCGACTTCACGCCGCTCGTCCTGAAGATGCGTGAGCTCAACAAGAAGGTGATCGGCGTCGGCACCCGCGGGAGCACGAGCCGCCTGATCATCAACGCTTGCGACGAGTTCATCTTCTACGACACGATCGTGCGCGGCAAGGCCCGCCCCGACGCCCGCGTGAAGTCCGGCAAGGTCCCGCAGAAGGCCGGCAACGCCTTCGCGCTGCTCGTCGAGACGCTCAAGGGCCTGCTGCGCGAGAACCCCACCGCGCCGTACGCGAGCGTCCTCAAGACGTCGATCGTTCGCCGCCAGCCCGACTTCTCCGAGGAGGACGCCGGGTTCAACAGCTTCACGCGCTTCCTCGAAGCCGCCCGCGACGCGGGCTACGTCACGCTCGCGCGCGATCCCAAGTCGGGCGCGTACCGCGTCGACGTCTCCGACGACGCCGCCCCCGAGGTCCGCGACGCTCCTCGGGCCGAGCGCGGTGAGCGCGGCGAGCGCTATGACCGGAGCGAGCGTTCGGACCGTGGTGAGCGTTCAGAGCGGGGCGACCGCTCCGACGGCGCCGAACTCTCGGACGTCGAGACCGCCGCGGAGATCTACTACCCGGCAGGCAGCCAACCGATCGTCGCCAAGCTCGCCGCCCTCGGTCTGAGCCCGCTCGCCGCGCCGCCGCGGCTCGCCTTCCTCGAAGGCCTCGCCGACGCCGTGAAGGACCGCGACGCCAAGCGCCGTCGTGTCACCATCCCGTTCGTCGTGGAGGACCTCAAGCGCAAGCTGCGTCGCACAGCGCCCGAAGTCACCCCGCGGGTGATGAAGGACCTGTTCGCCGGGCTGATCCAGGCCGGCCTCCTCGTCCATCCGAAGGACGGCACGCCGATCCGCAACGCGTCCGCGCCGTTCACGCTCGGCAAGACGGCCGAGCAGCTCAACCAAAAGCTCGTCGAGCTCTGGATCGGGACCCTCAAGGCCAAGGGCACCGACCTGTCCGACGCGAGCATGCTCGCCGATCTGTTCTACGGCACCCCGGAGCGCCGTCGTGACATTGAGACCGCGGTCGCTTGGGCGAACGCCCCTGCGATGGCGGACGCCGACTTGTTCCTTGAGGACGACGCGCCGACGCCATCGGCCATCCTCGACCTCGACAAGTTGCTCGTCGACGACGCCCCCGAGGCCCCGGCCGCCCCAGCCGCCACCCGTTCCTCCTTCAGCGACGCCGGGGAGTCGGCGAGCGCGAAGAAGCGTCGGCGCCGCCGCGGTCGTCGCGGAGAGCGCGACGGTGAAGGCGAGCGCGAGGGTCAAGGCGATGACGACGGCGACAGCCTGTTCCTCACCGTCGAGGACGGCGACCGTGCCGACGTTGGCGACGACCTGTTCACCGTTGGCGAGGCCAGCCCGCGCTTCGAGTTCTCGGACGACCTGTTTGCGGTCGAGGACGGTGGGGAGGAGCTCTCTGTCTCCGACGACCTGTTCGCGATCGAAGAGGCACCGGCCGCCAAGCCGACGCTCGAAGTGACGGACGACTTGTTTGCCGTCGACGGCGAGGACGGAGCGGCTGAAACGCCCGCGGCGACCGCGACGGAAGCCGCTCCGGTTCGCAAGCCACGTAGCCGCGCCAAGAAGGTGACGGACGAGGCCGCCGCCGACGCGTCGGACGCCGCTGCACCCGCGCGCAAGCCCCGCAGCCGCGCCAAGAAGACGGAAGAGCCCTCGACCGAGGGTTGACCCACGGCGCGGGCGGGGCCATTCCAAGCCCCGCTTGTCGCACCGCGGCTCGACGGCTCGGTGCCCCCCACCGAAACAGAAACGCCCAGCTCGATGGCTGGGCGTTGTTCGTTGACGGGGCGCAACGCGCCCGCGCGTCACACCTCTTCGTCGTCGCTGACCGCGCTCCCCGGATACCAGCGCTCGGTTCGCTCCGCGTCCACTTCCTCAGCGAGCTCGTCGATCAGGTTCGAGACCTGGGCGTCGCGATCGAACTCGGCGTCCTCGGCGGCCTCGATCCAGTCGTACAGCGCGCCGGCCGCGGCCGTGAAGTCGCCCGTGATCGCCCGCGTCAGCGTGTCCAGGACGGCATCGCCGTCTCCGAACAGCGCCGGGATCGAGAACGTCTCCGGCGCGTCGATCTGCGCCAACGTGGCCACGCCCTGCTTGGCCAGGTCCCGGAGCGGGCGTGCCTCGGCGATGACGCTCTCGGCGTCCCGACCGCGGTACGACGCAGCGAGCGCATCGCCGACCGCGACGTTCGGGTGCGCCAACGCGAAGCGTGCCAGACCCAGCCCAAACGCAACCGGCTCCTGCGCGGCGAAGAACGCGCCCCATGCGGCGGATTCCAAGACGCGACGACGTGCCGGCGGCGTCTCGAACGCCATCTTCTCGAACATCGCGCGCCATGCAGCCCGGAAGTGCTCGGCGGGGTCGGTACCGGCAGGCACCGTCGCGACGAGGGCGGGGTAGAGCACGTCGCCCGCGAGGGCCTCGCCGGCGGGCTTGTCGAACGTGGCGAGCGCCGCACCGATCGAGGTGACCCAAGCCTCGCGCGTCGGGGGCTGCCCCGCGACGAAGATGTCAGGGTCGTCGAAGCGCGCAAAGGCGGCTTCTCGGACGCCACCGAGCCAGAACGCCCGCGTGCCGTCGGGCAAGAAGTGAACCTCGACGGCGGCCACCTCGCCACCACCGGACTCCAGTTGCGCCCGAACCGCCTCGGCCGACGGAACTTGGACGCCGTACCGGCCGATGATCGCTTGGGCGCCCGGAGACGCCGCCGCCTCGTTCGCGGCCGCAAACAGCGTGACGGCGCCGTCCTTCCACCGCAGGAACCACAGGTACGAGCGCGCATCACCAAGCAGGTCCCCCGCTTCGGCCGCGAACGCGGCGGGCAGGTACGACTGTGGCGGCGCCTCGTGGATGGTGAACGGTTGCACCTCGCCGGTCGACGAAAACACCATGTAGCCGTACGGACGGAACCCCGAGGGAACCCCGGCCGTGACCGGCTGGCTCGGCTCCATCACCAGCAACACACAGTCGTCCTCGCTCCCGAAGACCGCGCCAAAGCGCGCCGCACCCTCGGCCTCGAAGTGCTTCGCGAACGCCGGGAACCGCGACGAGAGTGCCGCCTTGGCCTCCGGTCGGTTCACCGAGACGCGCAACGCGGGCTTCGCGCCCTGCAGCGACCAGCCGAAGTCGAGCTTGTCGTCCATCGACATCCGGGCGGCGACCTCTCGATCGACGATCGCGTCGATCTCCGCGGGGAGCGCACCACCGAACGCCGCGAGCAGGGCGCTCTGGATCGTCTCGGGCGTCAACGGCTTCATGCGGGGCTGGCTCATCCTTCCTCCTGCGGACGCAAACTGCTTGGCGCATACCGGGTTTGGCTGCGTCGCGGTAGGGCCCATGACGCCCCGTGGCGTTTCGCCGTACGCTAGCCCGCCGGGGCGAAGGTGAAGGGGCACGCCTCGCGCCGCTCACGGTTCGCCGGGCTCTGGCCGCGCGCCAACGCGTCCATCGCGTCGTTGGCCAATTGATCCACCGCTTCGTTCCCCGGCTCCCCTGCGTGCCCTTCCACCCAGGTGAACACGACCGCGTGGCGGCCAAGCTCCGCGTCGAGCGCCTGCACCAAGTCGAGGTTCGCGACCGGTGCGACGTTGCCTTCGCGGTCGACGCGTTGCCACCCTTTGCGCTTCCAACCTGGGATCCACTTCGTCGCGGCGTCGATGACGTAGCGGCTGTCGGCTCGGATCTCGATGCGCGACGGCTTCTGCACCGCCCGGAGCGCTTCAATCACGGCCCGCAGCTCCATCCGGTTGTTCGTCGTATCGGGCTCGCCGTCGCGGGCGTACAGCGTCGTCCCCGTCGCGACGTGGACGAGCACAAAGCCGTAGCCCCCAGGGCCCGGGTTCTTGCGACAGCCGCCATCGGTCCAAGCGACCAAGGGTGCCTTGGGGGCGGCGACCACGTTCGCCGCTTGCAGCTTCGGCGCCATCGGCGCGTCCTCGTCCCCGAGCAGGGCGCGCGCCACGTCGACGAGAGAAGGCGCGTCGTCGGCGACCGCACGGACGGCGTGGCCGCGCAAGGCCGCCGCGATCGGCTTGAGGAGGTCGAGCTCCCCCACCGCGCCGCGGTCCTTCTTCCACCCCTTCTTCTCCCAAGCGTGGATCCAGGTCGTGAGCGTCTGACGGAGGGTGGCGTCGACGGACCAAACCTCGACGGCTTCCCCCTCGGGCAACGCGAGCAGGGCGTCGTGCGCGGCACGCAAACGGAGGCGCCACGTGGTGGAACCGTCATCGCGGGCGGCCCCCTCCGCGAACACGCCGCCGCCCGACGGGCGTTCGAGGCGCCAAGCGTAGGCGGCGCGGTCGCCGCGTGCGGCGGTGGCATGGAACAGGCGAAGCATGCGACGTCCTAACCCGCCCGACGCGTACGCGTTACCTCCGGCCCATGCGCACGCTCCTCGCCGCTGTTGGGCTCCTCGCCGCCCCGTTCGCGGAGGCGGTCGCCGACCCGTCGACCCAGACGTTCGACCGACTTGGGCAGTTTGTCGTCCGCCAACCGGCCCCGTCGATCGCAGGCTGGCGGCTCGATGGCACGCTGTTTCGCAGCAAGGTCGAGGTCGACGGAAACCACGGGTTGGTCGTCACGTTCTTCCAGACCACGTGCGCGCCGTGCGTGGTGGGTCTGCCGAAGATCCTCGGGACCGTGGCCTCGACCGAAGGGCGCTACCGGGTCCTGATGGTCAACGTCGGCGAGCGCCCCGAGCTGATCGAGCCGTTCCTCGCCCGCTATCACCTGCAGGGGCCGGTCCTCGTCGACGCCACGCAAGCGCTGCGTGACGGCCTCGGCCTCGACAGTGCGTTGCCACGGACGATCGTCATCGGCCCCGACGGGACCGTGCGGGCGATCCTCGGTGAGGAAGGCGTCGACTTTCTGACGCTGCTCCAGTCCGCGATGTCGCCAGGCCGCTGAGGGCGTTGGCGGAGGTCACCGTGCGCTGATCGGCCAGATCGTGGCCAGCCACGCGAGGAGAGACGGCTCGGCGTCCCAAGCCGCGAGCTGTGCGGACGCTCGGTCGACGGCACGGCTGGCGGATTGTTGCTCCAACACGGCGATCTG
>JBJONI010000200.1:0-4360 GCA_046051915.1 Pseudomonadota bacterium | reverse complement strand
AGGAGAGCCTCGGCGAGTACATGGACGTCGAGTTGACGCGCGCGATCGACGGCCGCGCCCTCCTCGCCGCCCTGCAATCCACGCTCCCAGAGGGCGTTGAGGCGCTCGACGTGACCGAGGTCCCGCTCAAGCACACCTCGTTGATGGCCCTCAACGTCGGCGGCATCTACACGCTGGTGTTCCCCCACGAGCCGTTGGAGCGCATCGCCGCCGGCATCGAGGCGTTGATGGCCGCGGACGTCGTGATGGTGCCGCGGCGTCAGAAGCGCAAGGACAAGCGGGGCCGCGAAGAGTTCGTGATGGTCGACGTCAACGTGCGACCGATGATCCGGTCGCTCGAGATCGTCCCGGGGAGCGCGCCCGTGGTGCGCGCGACCTTGGTGAACTCGGCCGAAGGCAAGCCTGGCAAGCCCGGTGAGATCCTGCGGCTGCTGACCGAGACGCCGGAACGCGCCCGGATCATCAAGGTCGACACGCTTCGACGCGACGGTGACGGCTACGCCAGCCTCTCGGCGGATTGGACGCCACCGCCGCAGCGCGAGGGCCTCCCGGCTGCGTTCTTCACCGCCATGCCCGCGGGCGCGGCCAGCGAGCCCAGCGCGGCCGCGCCGCAGTAGCGCGCCCATCGCTCCCCCGGCCCTCGCGATCCGCCGCAGGGCCGGTCGTTTGCACGGCGACCGCGACGGACCCGGCGGAACCGTGGTACCCTGAGACCAAACCGTTTGGTCTCGTGAGGTCCCCATGGTCGCCTTGTTCTCGCTCTGGCTGTCGGAGGCCTCCGCCCGCACGATCCTCGTGCCGAGCGATGCGCCGACGGTGGAGGAGGCGGTCCTCCTCGCACAGCGAAACGACGTCATCTTCCTCGAAAACCCAGCACCGTACGTGTACCCGATCTTCGGGACGATCGTGCTCGACGGCCCCGCCGACACGATCACCATCCGCTCGGCGTCGGTGCCTTCCGAGGTCTCTGACCCCAACCAAGACCTGAACGTGTACCTGGTCGACGTCACCGGCGACGCGATCAATGATTCGATCTTCAACATCTCGAACGGCGCCTCGCTCACCCTCGAGAACGTCGTCCTGAAGGGGCGCGAAGCCGCCTGCGAGGACGGCGTGGACAACGACGGCAACGGGTACGCCGACCGAAAGGATCCCGCGTGTGGTCCTCCGGAGGCGAGCACGTTCGGCGGCGCCGACACCTCGCTGTTCTTCGGCGTCGTCGACACGAACGACACCGGCACCAGCGAGATCCCCCAGCCCGAATACCGCGTCTTCAACGTGAACAACGCGCGGCTCACGCTGCGAAACACCTGGATCAGCGGCTACGCCTACAGCTTCGAGGGCTCGGTGCTCAAGGCGACCGACGCCGACGTCACGTTCTCGAACTCCCTGTTCGCGTACAGTCGCAACCTTTTCTGGCTGCTCGGCCCGATGTGGCAGCTCGAGGCCGGCATCGGTCCCTTCCTGTTCGAAGGGTCCAACGTCGCGATCGACCACTGCACCTTCCTCAGCAACGAAGCCCGAGAGGGAGGCGCCATCTACGCGCGCCGCTCGAGCGTCATCGAGATCTCCGACTCTGACTTCGTCGAGAACCGCGCCTACGACGGTGGCGTGTTGTGGATCGAGAACTCCACGCTCGACGTCGTTCGCAGCCGCTTTTTCGGCAACGGTGCGAACCTGATCCCAGCGGTCGATCCGCTGTATTCGCACGACGGCGGCGTGCTGTACGCCGAGGACGCGACAGTGTCGTTGCGCAACAACATCTTCCACGCCAACGAGGCCCTCGATGAGGGCGCGGTGGTCGCCTACCGAGACACGACGGGCGCGTTCGACCTCACGCCGGAGATCGTGTTCAACACCTTCAACGCGAACGTCGCCGGGGATGGGGCTTCGCTGCTTCACTTCCGGGAGCAGGGCTTCGCCGTCCGGAACAACCTGTTCACCAACAACCTCGGGACGCTCGTCGGCGCCGTCGACTGGCCGTTCGTCGTCCCTCCGGACTTCCAGTACAACCTCGTGTACGGGAACACCCCCTACGACGGCGCCCCCGACGGTGCGCTTCTGGTGTTCGGCACCGAGCTCGCGGTCTACCCGCTCGATTTCGCGTTCAACCTGTACGCCGACCCGCTCTACCGCTTCGTCCCCGGCAACGCGCCCACGACCGACCCCGACCGGTACGTGTTCTGGTTGCAGCCCGGCTCCCCGGCCATCGACGCCGCCGATCCGGTGTACACCGACGCCGGTGGGACGCGTGCCGACATGGGGTCCACCGGCGGGCCCGACGCTGGCACGATCGACGTGGACGGCGACGGTTGGGAGTCGATCCTCGACTGCAACGATGAGGACGAAACGATCTACCCGTTTGCCGGGGAGCCGTGCGACGACCTCGACAACGACTGCGACGGGTTCGTCGACGAGTTGGAGCAGACGTACCACCCCGACACCGACTACGACGGCTTTGGGTCCGTCGCGACGGCGGTGCTTTCCTGCCCCGGCGATGTCCTCCCTGAGCTGCCGGGCGGGGGCGTTTGGGTCGCCGACGGCACCGACTGCGACGACGGCAACTACCGACGCGCGCCCAACCTCCCCGAGGTGTGCGACGGCATCGACAACGACTGCACGGGCGTCGCGGACGACGAGATCAAGCCGAAGAACCACTACGTGGACGACGACGGCGACGGGTTCGGCGTCAACGACAGCCGGACCGCGTTGTTCGTGGCTTGCCCGCCCGCCGGATTCTCGCCGTTCCCGACCGACTGCAACGACGCGGACGCCAACGTGCACCCCTTGGTGACGAACGACGCCCGCCTGCACGGCCCCCTCGCGGAGGCCGACCTCGAAGGCTCGGAGTTTGACCGTTCCCCGACGTTCGTCGCGGACCGCGTCGACCAGGACTGCGACGGCTTTGACCTCTGCTACCAGAACAACGACGGGGACCGCTACGGCGCCCAACCCGTCGGAGGCATCCCGCAGCTCGTGGTCGACATCGACCTGTTCTGCGACAACACCGGCCCGACGTCGTCGAACCAGCTTGACTGCGACGACCTCAGCGCGACGGTCTACCCCAACGCCCCCGAGATCCCCGGCGACCGCATCGACCAGAACTGCGACCTCGCCGACCAGTGCTTCGAGGACCTCGATGGCGACGGCTACGGAAGCGTCGTCGTCGTGACCGACAACGACCTCGACTGCGACAACGCCTCTCGTCCGACGGCGACGCTCGACGGCGACTGCCTCGACCAGCCGGGAGACGGGACCAAGGTCGGCCCCACCCAGGTGGAAGTGTGCGACGGGTTCGACAACAACTGCGATGGCATGGTCGACGACGTCTCCAGCGAGGGCGCCCGGGACTACTTCCTCGACCTCGATGGCGACGGGTACGGGACGGCGGCCACGACGATCACCGCGTGCGGCCCCCCTGCGGGCTACGCCGGCGTTGCGGGGGACTGCAATGACAACGAGCGCCGCACCTACCCAGGCAACGTCGAGCTGTGTGACGGCGTCGACAACGACTGTGAGAACGGCATCGACGAGGCCAGCGCCCTCAACGTCGAGAAGTGGTACGAGGACTTTGACGGCGACGGGTACGGCAACTCCCTGATCTTCGTCGAGTCCTGCAACCAGCCTGACGACGGCGTGTGGATCCCGGGCGGTCAACCGTTCGACTGTGACGACACCCTTGACACCGTCGGACCGTGCACGTCGTTCTGCTCGGTGCAAGGACCCCAGGGCGGCGCGAGCGTGGCCGCGTTCCTGTCGGTCGTTGGCTTGCTGCGGCGCCGCCGCCGGTGATCCCGCGCTGGGCCATCTTGCGCGGTGACGCGACAGCGCTCGCCGTGGCGATGCTCGGCCTCGGCGCCCTGCTCCTCGCGCTCGCGGCCGGCAATGGCAGCGCTGCGGAAGCGGGTGCGGGCTTGCTGAGCCTCCTTGGTGGCGGCGTCCTCCTCCGCAGTTCGCGGAGCGCGTGGCGCGCCGAGATCGCCCGGGTCGCGGCCGCGCATGCGGGACACGACCCCGGCGACAGCCCCGTCCCGTGGGTCGCGGACCTCGTGTGGCGCGAGGTCAACCGATTCGACCCCGAACTCGACGCGATCAACGAGCTCGTCGCCGAGGTCGACCTCTCGGTTCCGCGGTTCGCCGATTCGGCCCGTGGCGGGTTGGAGAGCCCGTGCTTGCGGCTCGTCCAAGATGCCGAACGTGCGATGGCGTCGGAGGACGCAACCGCCACCACGGCTGGAACGGCGCTCCCCCCCACCGGCGCTCCGGACGTGCTGTTGGCCGCGCTGCGCGCGACGCCGGGCCGGTTGATCGGCGTGAGCGTCCGCTGGCCGGTGTGCTGCGGCGGCCTGGCCGTGCTGAC
>JBJONI010000199.1:0-10380 GCA_046051915.1 Pseudomonadota bacterium | reverse complement strand
TGAAGACGAACCTGACGCTTCCATCGGTTCGGTTCACCGAGGACGGCCACGGCGCGCTCGACGGCGACGTGCTTGCGCATCGGTTGGCCCGGGAACTCGGAGGACCGGTAGAGGTGCGCATCCTCCAACATGTCGAAGGTCACGCGGCGAAGCAGATCATCGAGGCGCCGGAGTCGAAGCGACGCGTCGGCACCGCCGACCTCGGTCCAAGCGCCGCGAAGCCGCTCGATGCGCACCTCCGGGGCGAGACCTTGCTCAAACACGCCCGCTGCGACCGCGGCCGCCGCAGCGGCGTCGGCCGGGACCTCCGCAAGCGTCGCGTGGACAGCGACCCGGTCCCCGAACCGAACGCTGATCGCGACGCACTCGCGGACAGCGGCAAGGACCGCCTCGGCAGACGTGGCCGCCGAGGCCGCGACAACGTGGAGGTCGACGGTGCGGCCCACGTCAAGCAGCTTGACCAACGCGCCACGACGCGCCGCAGCGACGTCAGGCCCGCCGTCGAGCGCGCCGCCGTCGAGCGCGACACGCGGAGGCAGATGCGCGAGGCGCCGCTCCGCCTCTGGCTCGACTGTCGGGATGCCCGGCCACCACACGTCGGCGGGTTGTACGCGCTCGGTCATGCGGCCTCCCTGGATGCTTTAGCCGTGAGGCGACCGCACGGCCTGTCGCGCTCGGTCACCAGCCGCAGGTGCGGCCGGCGTTCTGGGTGTCGAGCCACGCCTCCAGCGGCGCAAAGTAGCGCTTCATCGCCCCGGCATCCATCTCCCGGGTCCCGGCGATCGCCTCGAGGGCGTCAGGCCACGGCTTGGACGCGCCCATCGCGAGCATCGCTTCGAGCTTCGCGCCGGCGGCCTTGTTCCCGTAGATCGAGCACTGGTCGAGCGGCCCCGTGTGACCGGCCGCCTTGCAGAGCGCCTCGTGGAACTGGAACTGCAGCACGTGCGCGAGGAAGTAGCGCATGTAGGGCGTATTCGCCGGAATATGGTACTTCGCTCCAGGATCGAAGTCGGCCTCGGTGCGCTTGACCGGCGGCGCGATGCCCTGGTACTTGCGCCGCAACTCCCACCAAGCCGCGTTGTAGCGGTCCGGGGTGATCTCGCCGGAGAACACGCCCCAGCGCCACTTGTCGATCATCCGACCGAACGGGAGAAACGCGATCTTGCTGAGGGCGTCGTACATCTGCTTGTTGATGCGGGCCTCACGCGTCTCGGAGACGGCGTCGACAAGTCCGATCTTCTGCAGGTAGGACGGGGTGATCGAGAGGGCGAGCGTGTCGCCGATCCCCTCGTGAAAGCCGTCGTTGGCCCCGGCCTGGAACAGCGTCGGGCTCTCGGTGTAGGCATGGTAGTAGTAGTTGTGCCCGAGCTCGTGGTGCAGCGTCACCAGGTTCTCGAAGTCGACTTGGATGCACATCTTGATCCGCAAGTCGTCGTTCATCTCGACGTCCCAAGCGCTCGCGTGGCATTGCGCCTTCTTGCCGTCGGGCTTGAGGAACATCGAGCGGTCCCAGAACGTCGTCGGAAGCGGATCCATGCCGAGGCTCGTGAAGAATCCTTCGGCGGACTGGACCATCTTCTTCCAGTCCCATCCCTTGGCCTGCATCGCGGCGTTGAGATCGAGGTTGGTCTGCCCCGGGAACGGCTCGACGAGCGGGTAGAGGTTGGTCCACTCCTGGGCCCACATGTTGCCGAGCAGGTGGGCGGGGATCGGTCCCTTCGGGCTGACCTTCTTGCCACCGTACGCCTCCGACAGCTCGGCGCGGACGTGGCAGTGGAGCTTCTTGTACAGCGGCTCCACCTGCGTCCACAGGCGCTCGACCTCGGCGTCGAACGCCGCGGGCGTCATGTCGTAGCCCGACCGCCACAGCTCGCCCGTGTCCGCGAACCCGATGTCGCGCGCGCCGCGGTTGCTGTACTCCACGAACGACTGGTAGCGCCCGCGTTGGACGGCGGCCGTGTCGTGCCAGCCCTTCCAAGCCGCGAGCTGGCCGTTGTAGTCGCGTGCCTTCGTCGCCTCGGTGAGGGCGTTCTCGGCCCATCCCAGATCGCGCTCCGCGCCATCCGCGAGGAACGAAGCCGCACCGTAGTGGCCTTCCATCGCGGCCTTCACGCCACTCAGCGCCTTGGCGCCTTCCGCGTCCGCCGGCGCGGGCGCGCTGCTCCCCACCCGCAGGAGGTGGATCATCCGCGCCGTGACCGGGTCCAAGCCGGGCACCTTCGCATACGTCGCTGCGGCCTGCACCTGGGCCGTCACGAAGCTGCTGTAGGCCGCGTCGGTTCGCTCGGCGTCCTGCGCGTGCGCGTCGGTGATGTCGGTCGCGTACGCCCAAGCGGCGCGGGCGGCCTCGACGCCGAGGCGCTTGAGCTCGCCGTCGACCCAGATGATCCACGCTTGGGCCTGGGCCGCCGTGGGGCTGGCGCTGGCCTCCGCCGGGGTCGCCGCCTCGCCCGCCCAAGCCGAACCGCCACCCCACAGCGCGCACATCAACAACAAGCCGCTCATCGACGCCTCCCGGTTTGCCCCGGTAACGCCCCAACCGACCCCGGTCAGCCCCCGACCTCGGCGTCCTCGACGAAGCGCCACGCGCCCGCCGGGAGATCCCCGAGGCGCACCCCCGCGTACGCGAGGCGGTGCAGCGCCTCGACCGGGTGCCCGGCGTTTGCGAGCATCCGGCGCACCATTCGGTACCGCCCCTCCGTGACGGTCAACGTGACGCCCGACCCAGCGATGTCACGCACGTCGGCACACACCTTGCCGTCCGCGGTCTCGACGCCCGCCGCGAGCCGTGCGGCGAAGCCATCGTCGGGGGCGCCCTGAACCGTCGCGACGTACGTCCGGGGCCAAGCCCGTCGCGGATGCAGGAGGTGCTGCGTCAGCCCCCCGTCTCGCGAGAACAACAGCAGGCCCGAGGTGTCCTGATCCAGCCGCCCGACGGGATGCCACGGCGAGGCGCCGAGGGGCCCGGGTGCCGTCTCGGCGCCCGCCCTTCCCCATGGATCGCGGTGCGTCGACAACGTGCCCACCGGCTTGTGCCACATCGCCAGCCGCGGCGGGCACGGGACCGGCGTCCCGCGGAACGCGACGGCCGCAGCCGACGGCACCGGACGCGCCCCGTCCCGCGCGACCTCGCCGTCGATCGTGACCTCCCCTGCCCTCAGCGCGCCCCGCACCGCGCGCGAGGCCATCGCCAAGCCATCCGCAAGCCAGACGTCCAACCGTCTCAGTTCCACGTCCGCCCCCACAGCGACATCAGGACGCGCGCGCTGGTGAACAACGCCACCCCGTCGCGGGTGGACGCGATCGTCGCCTGCCCCAGGAATCCGGCCGCAGGCGCCTTCCCTTCGGCACCGACCGGCGCGAGGTGAAGCGTCGCGAGCGCCGGACCCCCGCGACGTCGCGACGCGGATGCCGCCGCGGCGAGCACGCGGCGGTCGGCCGTGTCTTCCATCGGCGCCACCACCGCGAGCCGGTCTCCGACGCGCACCGGGACCGCCAGCGCAAACCGCGACGCGCTGTCGTCGACCCCGACGATCGCGTGGACCTGCAGGTCGGCCTCCCCCTCCGCGCGCGAAAGGGGCCACCACGCCAGTTGAGGCATGCGAACGAGCGCGCGGCGGACGGAACCGGCGAGCGCGTGCGTCGCATCGATCAACACCTCCAACGCCGGCCGACCGTCGAGGACGGCGACCATCCCCTCCTCGACCGCGTCGACCCGCCAACGCGGACCCGCGACCGCTACGTCGGGGACGACCGCGACCTCGGCCTCGATGTCGCCGTGCAGCGCGACGAGGACAGCGCCTTCCCGGACGGTGGTCCGACCGCGCAGCAGCGCCGTGGTCCCGCGGACACCGCCCACACCGACCCAGGCGCCGACGCACGGGACGCCAGGTGCGACCGCGTCGATCGCCGCGAGGAGCGTCCCCCAGGCCACCGTGTGGGGGCACGCGAGCACGAGGATCGCCGCGGCCTCTTGAAGCCCGACCATCGCGACCTCGCCCGCCGAAGGGCCCAGGGTGGCGAGCCGACTGAGCAGCGACGGGGAGAGGTGATGAACGCGTGCGTCGACCGCAGCCCCCTCCCAGCGTGCGCCCACCAGCAAGACCGCCGGCCAAGCGAGGATCGGGCCATCGCTCCACAGGCCCGGGGCCGCCCCCCCGGCGATCGCGTCGACACGCGGCCAGCGCGACGCCAGCGCGCCACCCATGCCGGCGACGCCATCCGCATGCTCCGGCGCGACGAGGACCCACACAAGGTCCGGAACGCCGCCCAGCGCCGCTTCGAGCCGAACCGCCGCTGCGTCGAGGGCGTCCCCCCACGCCGGCTCCACCCCGAGCGCCCTCGCCCAGCGCATGCGCGCCTCCACCTCCACCCCTTAGTCCCGGTAGGGCAGATGTGCCTCCAGCGCCTCCGCGACTTCTTCCAACTGGGCGGCTTCGCGGACGAGGAACTCCGCGACCGCACGATCGAGGCCCGGATGGACGATGCGATGCGCACTACGCAGCAGCGTCGGCTGAAAACCTCTCGCGATCTTGTGCTCTCCTTGCGCACCGGCCTCCACACGCCACAGACCCGCGTCGAACGCGTAGGCGAGGAACTGGTAGTAACAAAGCTCGAAGTGCAACCCTCGCAGCGGCTCCAAGGCACCCCAGACCCGCCCGTACAGGTGACGTCCTCGCGCGAACGCGAGCGCCATCGCCACGAGGCGGCCGTCGCGACGCGCGGTGGCCATACGGACGTACGGGGCGAGCGCGCCCCGTAGGGCCTCGAAGAACGACAGCGTCAGGTAGGGCCAAGCGCCATGCGCGTCGACGGTCTCGCGGTAGCACGCGTACGCCAACGCGACGTCCTCCTCCGACAACGCCTCGCCCCGCTCGACCGCCAACGCGAGGCCATGCGCGTTCGCCGTGGCGCGTTCGCGACGAAGTTCCTTGCGGCGCTTGCTCGTCAACACCGCGAGGTGGTCCTCCCACGTCGCCCAAGCGGGGTCACGGATCCAATGGTATTGCAGGCTCGACCTCGCATGAAGACCGGCCTCCCCCAACGCCGCCGCGTCGTCGTCGTCCACGAACAGCGCGTGGACCGAATGCGCGCCGACCCGCGATGCGGCAGTAGCGACGGCCTCGGCGAGGGCCCGACGCGCTGCCGTGTCCCCCCGCGCGACGAGGAGCCGCGGCCCCGTCGCCGGGGTCAATGGCACCGCCGCGATCCACTTCGGGTAGTACGCGAGGCCTGCGCGGCGCGCGGCGTCCGCCCAAGCATGATCGAAGATGTACTCCCCCATCGAGTGCGACTTGAGGTAGCCGGGGACGGCCCCCCGCAGGCCGCCGTCTTCCCCGCGGAGCAGCAGATGACGCGGCGCCCATCCCGTTCGGCCACCGACGCACCCGGTTCGCTCCAACGTGTGCAGGAACGCGTGCGTGACGAAGGGGTGATCGTCCCCCGTGAGCCGGTCCCAAGCCTGCGGGTCGACGCCATCGAGTCCCTCCACGACCTCGATCACGACACGTCCGTCCAAGGCAAGCCCGCCCGACGCCACGCCTGCACCCCTCCCGCCAACGACCAAGCGACGTCCCCGCGCCGTCGGTCCTCCAGCGCGCGCTCCGCCGAGGCGCGACCGTCCGCGCAGACATAGATCGGCGGCGCCCCTAGCGCGCCGACCACCGCCGGCATGCCTTCGGCGAGGAGCGTGGCGCTGTCTCGAAGGTCGACCCACCACAGGTCGCCGTAGTCCAGCAGCTCCTCGGCCCGCGACGGCTCGATCGTCACGTCGTGAACCCCGAGCCGATCGGCCTCGCGAGCCTCATCCGCCTGTCGTGCCATCGCGCCCTCGCCTTAGGGGAGAATCCAAGCCAGCACCGCGCCCTCTTGAACGCTCGCCCCGTCGACCCCATCGACGCGCACGACCCGTCCCGCAAGCCCCGCCCGCACCGGGGTGAAGGTCTTCATCACCTCGATCAACGCGATGGTGTCGGTCGCTCCAACGTTTGCGCCCACAGCAGCGAAGGCGGGCCGCGACGGATCGGGACGAAGGTAGACCGTGCCGTCGGTCGGCGCCCGGACGGCGACGGCCCCCTCCGGCGCACCGACGACGTGGTCGATCACCTCGGCGGCCTCGACCCCGACGCCCCCAACCTCCGCCAAGGTGACCAACGGCGCGTCAAACGCCACCCAACCCGGTTCGGCGACGCGCGAGGCGACGCCTGCGGTGCCCGCCGGGGCGCGGACGTCCACGTCGCGGTGGTCACGTCGAAGCCAGCCGATGCGGTCGCCCGCACGGACCAGGGCGCCGGTGGTCAGCACGGGCCGCCACGTCCCGACCGTCGGTGACCCAAGGACCTCGCCCGCACGCCCCGCCTCCAGCCGGCTCGACGCCACCGGATGCTCGGGTCGACCGCCGAGCACGGCGAGCTCGTGCGCGCCCCAGATCCTCGGGTTCTTCGTGCGGCGGTAGCCCGTGGACTGCCAGGCCGCCTCGACGAGGCACGAGAGCCAAGCGCGGAGACGCGGGAGAGGCACGACCTCGTCCGTGTCCATGCGGGCGGCCGACGCGACGGGGTCCATGTCCGCGTCGATGCGCGCGGCCGTCTCCGCCATTCCCTGCTCGATCTCCGCGCGCTCGTCGGGGTCTCGCGTCGCGATCTCGAAGTCGTCGTCGAGCTTGCTGTTGTACGTCGCGATGGCGAGCGTCCGCCCCTCCATCACCGACAGGCGCGTGCGCGGCGTCGAGAGCTGGACCACCGGCTCGTACGGGAGCCCCGCCATGGCGTAGTACCCCGCGCCCGACGCCTTCCGGAGGAGGACGGTGAACATCGGCACGTCGTGCGTGGCGTTTCCGTAGATCAAGTTCGAGCCGTATCCCAGCAAACCAAGCGCCTCGGCCTCGACGCCGATGTCGAACCCTGAGATGTCCTGCAGCCAGACGATCGGGATCCCGTCCTCCTGACAAAGCCGGGTGAAGGTTGCCATCTTCGCGATCCCCTCGCGGTACAGCGCGCCTCCGGGCCGACGGCCGATCCCCGGCTCGTCGATCAGGCCTTGGCGGTTGGCGACGATGCCGACCCACAGACCCGCGATGCGCGCATGGCCGACGACCATCTCGCGGCCGATGTGCGGGAGGCACTCTGCAAACAGCGAACCGTCGACGAGCCGCGCGATGACCTGCTCGACGTCGTAGCCCTGGCGCGGGTCGGCCGGAAACAGCGCGTTGAGCTCGTCCTCTGCGTAGCGAGGCGGCGACGCCTGAGCGCCGTGACGGTAGAAGTCCACCGCGGACGTCGGCAACTTCTCCACCTCGTTCCGGAGGACGTCGACGGCCGTCGCGTCGTCCGGTACGCGCAGGTCGGCCACACCCGATGTGTGGACATGGACCTCGGGCCCGCCGATGTCGAGGCTGGTGAGCTTGAGCGACTTGGCGCCGCGGATCAGCGCCGCGCCGGCGATCACCATGTACGCGCCCTCGGTCATCACGACGCGGTCGGAGATGATCGGCATGTAGCCGCCACCTGCGATGCAATCGCCGAACACCGCGGCGAGCTGAGGGACGCCCGCGTCGGCGAGGCGCGCGTTCTTCTGAAAGATGTGGCCCGCGCCCGTGAGCCCGGCAAAACTGCGTGATTGCTCTGGCAGAAACAAGCCGGAACAGTCAACCAGGTACACGACCGGCAACCGCAGACGCAGGGCCATCTCCTGGGCGCGCTCGATCTTCTCGGCCGACAACGGCCACCAGCTGCCGCTCGCGACGGTGTTGTCGTTCGCGATCACCATCACCCAACGGCCCGCGACGCGGGCGAACACGTTCACGACGCCCGCGCCCGGGGCCAGCTTCTTGCTGCCTCGGAAGCTCCGATCCCAATTCACCAGCGTCCCGACTTCGAAGACGTCGCTGCCCGGGTCGATCAGGCGTTCGATCCGCTCCCACGTCGTGAGCTTCCCCTTCTCGTGGACGCGCGCCGCCGCCGAAGCGCCCCAACCCGCATGCACGGTCGCAACTTTGTCCGCGAGCGCATGGTCGAGCGCGGACGCGTGCGCGACGTGAGCGGCGCGCTCCTCGGCCGAAAGACAGGCGTCGAGGTCACTGCCAACAGGATGCAAGGCAAGGCGCGCCATCAGAGATCCCCTGCGGCGAAAGCCGCTTCGAGCGAGGTCGTGTCGTACTGGCCGCTGACGAACGGGCCCCAGCGCAAGATGCGTCCCAGCAGGTCGAGGTTGGTCGTCGGACCCTCGACGGACGTGTCTGCGAGCGCCGCCTTCATCCGTGCGAGCGCGGCAGGGCGATCCACGGCGTGAACCAGGACCTTGGCGATCATGCTGTCGTAGTTCGGCGGGATGCGATCCCCCGCGGACAGGTGGGTGTCGACACGCACACCCTCTCCCGACGGCAGCCGAAGGCCCCGGACGAGCCCAGGCGCGGGCCGAAACCCTTGCGCCGGATCCTCGGCGTTGATGCGGACTTCGATCGCGTGGCCCTCGACCCGGACGTCCTCTTGCCGCAGCGGCTGACGCTCCCCGGCGGCGACGCGAAGCTGCAGCTCGACGAGATCGAGCCCGGTCAGGAGCTCGGTGACGCCGTGCTCCACTTGCAACCGGGTGTTCATCTCCATGAACCACGCACGGCCCTGCTCGTCCACCAACATCTCCACGGTGCCGGCGTTGGCGTAGCGCGCCGCGGACAGCGCCTTCGCGACCGCGGGCAAGACGCGCGCGCGTTCCTCCGACGACAACCCAGGCGCGGGACCCTCTTCCACCACCTTTTGATGACGTCTCTGCAAGCTGCATTCGCGTTCGCCGAGCACGACGACGTTGCCGTAGCCGTCACCGAGGACCTGGATCTCGACGTGGCGGCCGCGTTGGATCCGCTTCTCGACGTAGACGCGGCCGTCCCCGAACGAGGCCAGGGCCTCCGCAGACGCCGCGGCGAAGGCCTCGTCCAGCGCCTCGGGGGCATCGACGCCCCGCATCCCGCGCCCCCCGCCTCCAGCGACCGCCTTGAGCAGCAGCGGGTACCCATAGGCCTCCCCGATCGCCGCGGCCTCTTGGGCAGCTTGAAGGGGCCCCGGCGAGCCTGGGATCGGCGGCAGGCCAAGCGCCGACATCGTCTTGCGCGCGACCGCCTTGTCGCCCATTTGGCGCAGGTGGGTCGGGGACGGCCCCACAAACGTCAGGCCGGCGGCTGCGCACCGAACCGCGAACGTCTCGTTCTCGGAGAGGAACCCCCACCCCGGATGGACCGCGCTGCATCGCGTGTGCCGCGCGACCTCCAGCAGGGCGTCTTGGTCGAGGTACGAGCCGCTCGCTCGCGCCGGACCGATCGGCACGACGTGATCGACCTCGCGGAGCCAAGCTTGTTCCCGGTCGGCCGTCGAAACGACGCACACGACCTCGATCCCCATTCGACGCGCCGTCCGCGCGACCCGAGCCGCGACCTCGCCGCGGTTTGCAATCAACAGGCGGCGAAACATGCGCCCTCCCCGGCGACGCCTAACGCGTCGGCTGCGCGCCGGGATCCTCGCCGTCGGGCGTTCGTTGCACGGGCACGGCGTGGCGCTCACCGTCCGCGTCGACCCACACCACCCGCACCGGGACGGCGCCGAGCGACCCGCCCGAAGCGCCTTGCCGACGCCGGCGCGGAAGGCGCGCGGCCAGCGCAGACAGGCCAGCCACACCGAGCCCGAGCGCACCCAAGGCCGCCGCGACGCGTGCGCCTGCGACCCGAACCCGGTGCCCAAGCGGCGCATCGACTTCGACGATCACGTCTTCACTCCACCCCACCTCCATCGTGCGAAGCGAGGGATCCAGCTCCGCCACCGCGCCGGTCAACACCAGCCAGAACGGCAGCGTGGTCATGGCGAGGACGCGCGCGAGGTAGAGCGCCCAGGCGACCGGTTCATCCGTCGTGGACGACGGCCGCAACGGGCGCCTCCCCGGGCAGGTCGCCACGCGCGCGGGCCGCTTGGTCCGGCTTGCCGTCGAGGGGCCACGGCACGAAGTCCCGTGGACGTTGACGCCAGATCCACAGGCCGAACAGAAGCTGGGCGACGACGAGGTACTGCGCAGGTGTCAGGCCGAAGTACCGGGCGTCTTGGTGTCCGAGATCGGCGTTGCGCGCGAAGTCCAAGAGAAAGCGTATCGGTGCGTAGGAGAGGAAGTACAACGCCATGAACGTGCCGGGCGGCTGGTCTTTGCGGCCGAGGCGGAAGAACAGCGCCATCACCGGCACCGTGAGCAGCATCTCGTACAGCCCGAGCTCGTGTCGGACACCCGAGACATCCCCATAGTTGGCCGGAAACTGCATGCCGAGGAAGAAGCTCGTCTGTGCCCCGATGTGATCGTGGACGACGGCGCAGCCCATGCGGCCAAACAGCCACCCGAGCGGAAAGC
>JBJONI010000198.1:0-7342 GCA_046051915.1 Pseudomonadota bacterium | reverse complement strand
CTTGTTCGGCCGCGAGGTTGTAGCGGAGCTGGGGGTCGACGAACGGGTAGCGGTCGGGCGTTTGGGCGAGGTAGCCGGTGTTCGGCAGCAGCGCGGGCTTGAACACCGGCACGAGGATGCCGGTGAAGGTGAGGTTCCACAGCGGGCTGTAGTCGGCGCGGATCATCGCGTTGCCGAGCTGGTCGCCGAACAGCAGGATGTCCTCAAGGTCGTTGGCGTTGACGTTGTTCGTGGGGTTGAACTGGTCGCCCACGCCGAACAACGCCTTCTGCTGGCCGATCTTCACGTCGAGACCCTTCGCGCCGAACAGGTCGCGGGCGTAGACGTACAGGTCGTGCAGCTCGACGCGGAACGGGCTGACGCTGTTGTAGGTGCTGAGGTCGTCGAGGTTCTTGGGCTTTGGGATCGCGCGGGCGGCGAAGTCCACGTCGATCTGGGCGCCGTACTTTTTGTGCGTCACCTTGCCGCGCACCTTGATCATGAAGTCGTTGCGCGCGAGGAACGGCGGGTCAGGTTGGTCGGCGTA
This sequence comes from Pseudomonadota bacterium, assembly GCA_046051915.1. Classification (GTDB taxonomy): domain Bacteria; phylum Myxococcota_A; class UBA796; order UBA796; genus JBEIFN01. Next base: position 6,816 of record JBJONI010000198.1, on the reverse strand, counting down.
CCAGGGGCCGAAGTCCTTCACGATCGGCCGAAACCGAAGGTCGTACTGGCCGTAGCCGCCGAAGCTGAACTTCGCGCGTCCGTCGTCGTCGCCGCTCTCCATGATCACGGGCGCGTTGGCGTCGCCCGGTTCCGACGACGAGGCGCCATCTTCAAAGACGAGCCCGCCCTCTGCGGCCGCGGCGTCCGAGGGCATCGCGCCCATCCCGTCCGCGTCGGTGGCGACGTCGTTCGGGGCCGACGCGGCGGGGCTCGAGGCCTCGGGCGCTTCGGCCGCCTGCACCACCTCGGCTTCCGACGCCGTGGGCGAATCCGCGGGAGGGGGGGCGTCGATGGGTTGTGCGAACGCGGTTCCAAGGGCGAGCCAGACGAGCATGCAACGACTCCGATCCGGCCCCCTTACCGTGATCGGCCTCCGTCGCACAGTGCGAAAAGACTTGCACGCACGCCGATCAACGCGAGCTTTTGGCCAAACCGGCGCGTCGTTCTCCGTCGTGGTCTCGGACCAAGCCCTCCTGGGCCGTGCTCGCGACGAGGCGCCCCTGCCGGTCGAAGAACCGCCCCATCGCCAGCCCGCGGGCGCCCTGAATCGTCGGGCCCGTCATCTCGTACAGCAGCCAGTCGTCGAACCGGAAGGGCCGGTGGAACCACATCGCGTGGTCGAGGCTCGCGACCTGCATGCCCGGCGTCAGCCAGTTCAGGCCGACGGGGAGCAGGGCGGTCGTCAGCAAGTAGAAGTCGCTCGCGTACGCGAGCAGGTAGCGGTGGACCGCGGCGTCGTCGGGGAGCGGGCCGGCGGTCTTCATCCAGACACGTCGGTACGCGCGCTGCGGGTCGGGCGAGACGGGGTCGGCGACATCGATCGGCCGAATCTCGATCGGCCGGGCGACGTCGACCGAGCGAAGGCCGATCGGCAGGCGATCTCCGAGCCGTTCGACCCACTCCGCCTCCGACCACAGCGTCTCGGGTGCGGGCGCCTCGGGCGCCGAAGGCTCCTGGTGGTCGTGGCCGAGCTCATCCGCCTGAAAGCTGGCCGAAAGCGAAAAGATCGCCTTGCCGGACTGAAGGGCGACGACGCGACGTGTGGTGAAGCTGCCGCCATCGCGGATGCGGTCCACTTCGTACACGATCGGCCGCGTCGCGTCGCCTTGGCGAAGAAAGTAGCCATGCAAGCTGTGGACGGGGCGGTCGGCCGGGACGGTCTGTGCTGCGGCCGACAGCGCTTGGCCGAGGACTTGGCCGCCGAACACCGCGCCCCATCCGAGGTCTTGGCTGGGCCCTCGGAACAGGTTGGCTTCGAGCGTTTCGAGCCGCAACGCCCCGAGCAACTCTGAGAAGGGGTCTCGCATCCGTCCTCCGGCGGCGCAGTCTAGACACAAGCGTGCGGCCGGCGCGAGCATGTTCGATGTTGTGCGACATTGCCCGCGATCGTGTCCGCCCGATACGGACCCGCCGGAGGTGTGCGTGGCGACTTGGCCCCCCGTGGCGGCGACCTACGGTGCGCCGCGCGCCTCACGTCGGTTCGAGCTCGTCAGCCCGCATACGCCGACGGGGGACCAGCCCTCCGCGATCCGCGGACTGCTCGAAGGCCTCGCCGCGGGCCGGAAACATCAGGTCCTTCTTGGCATTACGGGTTCGGGCAAGACGCTCACGATGGCGAACGTGATCGCCTCCGCCCAGCGTCCCACGTTGGTCCTCGCGCCCAACAAGACGCTCGCGGCGCAGTTGCACGGCGAGTTCAAGGCGCTGTTTCCGCACAACGCGGTCGAGTACTTCGTAAGTTACTACGACTACTATCAGCCAGAAGCCTACGTCGTTTCGTCCGACACCTACATCGAGAAGGACAGCCTGATCAACGACGCGATCGACCGCTTGCGGCACGCCGCGACCCACAGCCTGCTCGAGCGCCGGGACGTGATCATCGTCGCCAGCGTCAGTTGCATCTACGGCATCGGCAGCTCGGAGGCCTACGAGGGCATGGTGTTGCCGCTCGCTGTGGGCCAGACCATCGACCGGCAGGCGATCTTGCGCAAGCTCGTCGAGATTCAGTACGAGCGTAACGAAGCAGATTTTCATCGAGGAACGTTCCGCGCGCGCGGGGACGTCATCGACGTCTACCCGGCGTATGCGGACGAGGTCGCCGTGCGCATCGAGCTGTTCGGCGAGGAGGTCGATCGCATCACGAGCTTCGACCCGTTGCGCGGGACCAAGATCGACACGCTCGATCAGGTCGCGATCTACCCGGCGAGTCACTACGTCACGCCGAAGGACAAGCTGGAGAAGGCGATCGCCTCGATCGAGGCGGAGCTCGCGGTCCGGCTCCACGAGCTACGCGCGGCCGATCGCCTGTTGGAGGCCCAGCGTCTCGAACAGCGCACGTTGTTCGACCTTGAGATGATGCGAGAGCTGGGTCGATGCAAGGGGATCGAGAACTATTCGCGTCACCTCTCCGGAAGAGCGGCAGGACAACCCCCCCCGACCCTGCTGGAGTACCTGCCCAAGGACTGGCTGCTGTTCGTCGACGAGAGCCACATCGCGCTCCCGCAGCTGGGCGGCATGTACAAGGGGGACCGCGCCCGGAAGGAGACGCTGGTCGAACACGGGTTTCGGCTCCCGAGCGCGCTCGACAACCGCCCGCTCCGTTTTGAGGAGTGGGAGACGACCGTGCATCAGGCGATTCACGTCTCAGCGACGCCGGCCACGTGGGAGATGACGCACGCCGGGGACGCCGTCGTCGAGCAGTTGATCCGTCCGACGGGCTTGCTCGATCCGACCGTCGAGGTCGTGCCGGCGCAAGTGCAGGTCGAACACGCGCTCGGTCGCGTGCGCGAGGCGATCGCAGCCGGCGGGCGGGTGCTTGTGACCACCCTCACCAAGCGGATGGCGGTGGAGCTGACCGAGTACCTGACAGAGCATGGGATCAAGGCGAACTACTTGCACGCCGACGTCGACACGATGGAACGCGTCGAGATCTTGCGCGACCTGCGCCTCGGTACGTTCGACGTGTTGGTGGGGATCAACCTGCTCCGCGAGGGCCTCGACTTGCCCGAGGTGCGCTTGGTGCTGGTCCTCGACGCCGACAAGGAAGGGTTCCTTCGCAACGTCCGGTCGCTGATTCAGACGATGGGGCGTGCTGCGCGAAACGCCGACGGGCACGTCATCCTGTACGGCGACGTGGTGACCGCGTCGATGTCGGCCGCCATCGCCGAGACCCAGCGTCGGCGGACGGTGCAGGAGGCGTACAACGCCGAACACGGCATCGTCCCGACGACGGTCGTGCGCCCCGTGGGCGCGAGTCTGCACGACCTGCTCGGCATCGAGCCCGCCGGATCGGGACGCAAAGGCAAGGGCGCCAAGGCGGTGGCGAGCTTGCGGCCCGAGGCCCCCATCCCGCGCGAGGCGATCCCCAAGCGCATCGAGGCCCTCCGCAAGGACATGAAGAAGGCAGCCGCGGCGCTTGCGTTTGAGGAGGCTGCCGCGTTGCGTGACCGCATCCGCATCCTCGAAGCGGAGCTGATCGCGCTCGGTGGGTTGGATTGACGGGACAGGGCGCGGGGTTAGCGAAGCCACGGGTGGGGAGGGCGACGATGACCGGAACGCTGCTGGGGGCGCTGCTACAAGCCTCTGTGGCCCACGCCGCGGGGGAGGAGCGCATGGTGTGGTCGCTCTCGCTCGGCGGCCAGGTCGTCGGCGAGCGCACCGCGGTGTTCCGCGACGTGGCCGATGGCGTTCGGACGGCGGAGGTCGTCACCCGCGTCGACACCACCGGCGGACCGGTGGGGTTTCGTTGGGAGAGCCGGCTGGTCGGCTCGGCGCAGAATGAGCCGATGGGCTTTCATGCCGAGATTCGACAGGATGGTCGCGGGCGGGAGGTCTCCGGTCGACGCGTCTCCGACGGCTGGCTCGTCGCGACCGGACCGTGGCGCAAGGCCAAGGAGCAGCTCCTCGCGCTCGATGCCGTGCACCTCAGCACGGTGGATCTGATCGACCCCGGCGCGGAGCGGTGGCTGGGGGCGTTCTCGTCGGTCCGTGTGTTGTCGGCCGAGACGGGCGACGTCTTCGAAGGGACGGTCCAACGGATTGGCACACGCACGCTCGACGTCGCGGGGCGCCCCGTCGCGGTGGAGGGGTTCGTGTGGACGTCGCCCGAGGGTCGCCTCGAGTTCTGGTACGACGCCGACGGACACCTCGTGCTGGGCTCGACGATGGTGTTCGGGTTCCGCATCGAGGCGCGCCTGACGAGTGCGGTGCCGGCTGGGCCCGACACGTTCCCCGTGCGCATTCCCAAGCCAAGCGTCACCGTCGAGCCGCTCTGAGCGGCCGGGGCGACGTCAGGCGTCCGACCGGTGGGTGAGGAAGTCGACGAGGTCGAGCTTGGTCAGCAGGCCCTTGAGCCCGCCCACGTCGTCGACCACCATCGCGACCAACCCGTCGGCGAACAGCCCCGGCAGGCGGCCCGCGTCCTCAGACTCGTGGATCGTCTCGACGCGGCGGAACATCACCTCAGCGACGCGGCTCGTCGTCGTCGTCCGGCCCTCGACGAGCTTGCTCAACACGTCGGTCTCGGTCAAGATGCCGGTCAGGCGACCATTTTCGAGGATCGGAAGCTGGCTGACGCCATGCGTCTTCATCAGGCCGACGGCCTCAGCGACGGTGGCCGAGGTCTCGGCGGTCACCACGTCGCGGCGCGGCAGGCTCGCGAGCACGTCACCGACGGTGCGGGTCTCCCACATCGAGTCGCTGAGGCCATTGGCCCGCATCCATCCGTCGTCCATGAACTTGGTCATGTAGTTGCGGACGCTGTCGGGCAGCAGGGTGACGATGCGCAGCCCGGGCCCGTACTTCTTGGCAATCTGGACGGCCGCGTCGACGGCTGCGCCGGAGCTTCCGCCGCACAGCAGGCCTTCCTTGCGAATCAAGCGCCGTGCCATGCGCAAACTGTCGGCGTCGTTGCTCTTGATCCATTCGTCCACGAGCCCGCGATCGAGGACGTCGGGGATGAAGTCGTAGCCGATCCCTTCGACCTTGTAGCTGTGGATGGGGCCGGGGCCGGCGAGGATCGACCCTTCGGGATCGACGCCGACGACCTTGAGTCCGGGAATCTTGGCTTTGAGGCGGCGCGCGATGCCGGTCAAGGTGCCGCCCGTCCCCGCGGTGAGCACGACCACGTCGATCTTTCCGTCGGTGGCCTCGAAGATCTCCTCGGCGGTTCCTTCCTCGTGGGCCCTCGGGTTGTTCGGGTTGCCGTATTGGTCGAGCACGTGGGCGTTGGGCAGGATCGATTGCAGTTGCTTGGCGACACCGATGTGCGACTCGGGAGCGTCCCACGCGGCCTCGGTCGGCGTGCGGATGATCTCGGCACCGAGGGCCTCCAGCACGACCTGCTTTTCGCGGCTCATCTTCTCGGGCATCGTGATGATCATGCGGTAGCCCATCACGGCGGCGGCGAGCGCCATGCCGATGCCGGTGTTGCCGGACGTCGGCTCGATCAGGGTATCGCCGGGCCGGATGCGGCCTTCGCGCTCGGCTTCCTCGACCATGCGACGGCCGATCCGGTCCTTGACCGAGCCGCCTGCGTTGAGGAACTCGCACTTCACCAAGATCTCGCAGCCGGTGTCGCGACCCACGCGGCGCAGGCGCACGAGCGGCGTGTTGCCGATCGCTTCAAGGATCGAATCGTGGATCTTGGCCATGGGAACCTCCAGCGGGGCGGGGCGGCTAACGGGCTTTGGACGCGGCGGGTAGGGCGTTGCGCGCCGTGTCAGCGCACCATCGTGCCCGCAGGCGCGTCGACCTCGACGAGCCGCACCAGATCGTCTTGGTTGGCCGCGAGCAGCATGCCTTGGCTGACCTCGCCGCGGAGCTCGGTGGGGGCGAGGTTGGCGACGACGACGAGCCGTCGACCCACCAGGTCCTGCGGCGCGTAGTGCGCCGCGATGCCCGCTACGATTTGTCGGGGTTCGGCCTCGCCGATGTCGACGCGCAGCACCAGCAGGCGGTCGGCGCTGCCGTGCTTGCGGGCCTCGACCACGTGCCCGACCCGCAGCGCGAGCTTGGCGAAGTCGTCGAAGGCGATCAAGTCGGCGATCCCCGCCGTCACGGGCTTCTTGGGGGCTGGCTTCTTCTTCTCGACCGGCGCGGGTGCGGGCGCCTCTTGCGCCAACGCGGCGAGGAGCTCGGCGATCTGCGGTGGCAGGTCCTTGTGCCGCGGAAACAGCGGGTCGCCCACGGTGAGCGTCGCGCCGGTCGTGAGGGTGTCGAGCGGGGCCGCGCCGTCTTGCCACGCACGGACCGACGCAGCCGGCTCCGGCGCCTGCAACCGGGCGAGCAAGGTGGCGGCCTTGGTGGGCATGACCGGCAACAGCAGCGCGCCGGCGACGTGGCTGATCTCGAGCGTCGTGCGCAAGACGGTGGCGAGCGCGGGGTCGCCGGCCTTGTTCAGCGCCCAGGGCTTCGTGTCGTCGACGTACTTGTTGCCGGCGCGGACCAAGGTCCACAGCGCCTCGATGGCGCCTTGCAGGTCGGTGCGCGCCATCGCCGCGACGTAGCCATCGACGGCCTTTCGGGCGACTTCGGCGAGGGGCGCCTCAAAATCGGTGCCGGGACCGAACGCGGGCACGACGCCGCCGAGCCAGTTGGCGGTCATCGACAGGCCGCGGTGCAGCAGGTTCCCGAGATCGTTGGCAAGATCGGCGTTGTATCGCGTTTGGAACCCTTCGTGGCTAAACGCGCCGTCGGCCCCGAACGCGATCTCACGCAACAGGAAGAACCGGACGGGGTCAAGCCCCCACGCCTCGATCAACCGATCGACGTCGAG
>JBJONI010000197.1:0-6919 GCA_046051915.1 Pseudomonadota bacterium | reverse complement strand
CACCGCCAATCGCCCTGCCCATCCCCACGGACGGGAGCGACGGCGGGACCCAGCCTGCCAACGACACCACGGACGCGACGGCGCCCGGCGCGCCGGTGGAGGACCCCGACGCGACGGTCGGCGCCGACGACCCCAGCGCCCGCGATGACGACACCGCGGCCGCAGCTCCGTCGCAGCCATGACGCCCAAGTTCGTGGTCGTCGAGGGCAAGGGTGGCGTCGGGAGGTCGACGGTCACCGCCGCTCTCGGACACGCTTGGGCGCAACGGGGCGCGAATGTCTGGATGGTGTCGCTGCACGGCGACCCAGGCCTCGCCCGCCGATGCGGTGTCCGGCCCGACTACGAGCCCCAAGCCGTGGCGCCCCAGGTCTGGGCCTCGACGCTCGCGACCACGGCTGCGTTGCGCGACTTCGGTACCCGCAAGCTGCCGGTCGGCGCGCTCGGCGGCGCCGCGCTCGCGAGCCGGCCGATGACAGCGCTGGTCGACGCGGTCCCGGGCCTCGCCGACCTCGTGCAACTCGGGAAAATCGAGGATCGCCTACGGTGGCCGCTCGCGGGCGAGACCCCGTGGGACGTGATCGTGCTCGACGCCCCCGCCACCGGCCACGGGCACCGTCTGCTGGATGCGCCCGCGATCGTCGCCGCCCTCGCACAGACCGGGCCGTTTCACGGACTCGCCGCGAAGATCGCCGCCCTGATCGACGACGAGGCGACGATGCGACACGTCGTCGTCAGCCTCGCCGAGCCGCTCCCCGCCAGCGAGACCCTCGAGAGCATGGACGCGACCCTCAAGGCCGGTCGCCGACTCCACGCGATGGTGATCAACCGCACGCCGCCCGCTCCGCCACGGCCCCGGCCCGAAGTTCCGGCAGGATGGGCGGCTCGGCTCGACGCGCTGGAGGCACGGGCCGAGATGGCCGCTGCTGCCGAACGGACGCTCGCAGAGGGTCTGACGTCACGCGGCTTGGGCGGCCTGCCGCGCTGGGCGTTGCCCGATGCCGCCGACGCCGATGTCCGCCCCCCATGGGCGACGTGGTCCGCGGCCCTCGCGCCGCTCGTCGACGCCCTGGAGGCGCCATGACGCGGCTGTCGGTCGTCGTGGGGACCGGCGGCGTCGGCAAGACCACGGCGGCGATCGTCCTTGCCCTGCGCGCTGCAACGGCCGGCGAGACCGTGTTGTTGCTGACGGTGGACCCGGCACGCCGCCTCGCCGATGCGCTCGGGCTGCCGCTCAACGTCCGGCCGACGCGGCTGCCCGGTCCGCACCCGATCGACGCCGCGATGCTCGATCGCGAAGCGGCGTGGGACCACTACGTCCGCGCGGTCCTCCCCGAGGCCGACGCCGAGGCCCTCGCGGCGCACCCGTGGTTTCACCCGCTGGTGACGACGCTCAACGGCGGCCACGAGTGGATCGCCGTCGCGACGCTGGCACGGCTCGCGATCCACGGCGCCTACGACCGCGTCGTGCTCGACACCCCGCCGTCAGGCCACGTTCTCGACTTGTTGGAAGCCCCCAAGCGCCTTCAGCGGAGCCTCGACCCCAAACGCCTCTCCGCGCTCCTTGGCGGAGGTGGCTGGGCCGAACGCGCCGTCGGCGCCGTGGTGCGGCGCTTGGCGGGCCCGGCGTTGGTCGACGACCTGGCGACCCTGTTGCAGCGCCTACGCACCCTGTTGGAGGCGCTCCGCGAGGACGCCTCGTACGTCGAGGCCTGGCTACGGCGCGAAGAGACGACGGCCCACCTCGTGATCGATGCGCGGCGCAGCGTCGACGCGGCCTCGATCTCAGCCTGGCAACGAGACCTGTCCGGTGCCGGGCTGCGTCTCGGAGCGACGATCCTGCAGCGCTATCCGCCCGACGCACCGCCGCTCGAAGCCCGTCCTCCCACGTTGCGCGACCACGACGCGCTCGCGACGTGGATCGAGGCGGACGACGCCGCCCGCCAAGCGGCCCGGTCGCAAGCCGAAGCCGCTGCTGCCGGCCTGGGCGCCGACGTCCTTCGTATCGTGGACCGTCCCGGAGGGTTCGCGGGCCTCGACGACGCGCGCCGCGCCTGACTCAGTCGTCCCGCGGCGGCGGAAAGGCAGCGGCCAACCGAGTCACGACCTCGCTGTGGCGCGACGCGACGTCTCGGAGTTCCCACGGGTCGGCGACGAGGTCGTACAGGTGTCGTTCGCCGTTGTCGTCCACCAGCTTCCATCGACGGTCCCGCACCGCGCGATGCCAGCTCCGAAAAGCCTCGGGCGCTCGATCCGACGGGGTGTAGATCTCCGCGTAGACGGGCCCAAGACCCTCGTCCGAGCCGACGCGCAAGTGCGCCGCCACCGAACGGCCGTCGACGCTGGCGGCCTGTTGCGGCGTCAGGGGTTCCCCCAAGAGGTCCGCGAGGGTCGGCAGCAGGTCCACCACCCCGACCGGGCCAAGCCGGCGCGTCCCGGCAGGCAGGCCTGGCCCGACCCACACCATCGGCACGCGCACGCCAGGCTCGAACACCGTGGTTTTCACACGGTCCTCGGTCAGCGGCGGGCGCGCAGCCGACTGCGGGGTGCCGTTGTCGCCCACCAGCAGGATCAAGGTCTCGGACCGGCGCTCGCCCAGCCCGTCGAGGAGCCGCCCGACCAAGGTGTCGGCGGCCTGAACCATGCTCAGGAACTTGACCGGGTTGCCCTCAGGGATCGGAACTGGCGCGAGTGAGGTCGGCGGTAGGTGGTACGGCGCGTGCGCGAGGTGGAGCGCCACCCAAGCCATCCACGGGGTGTCGCCCGACGACGCGATGAACGCGAGCGCATCCCGGATGGTGGCCTCGGGGACGTAGCCCGACTCCTCGAACAAGCTGCCGTTGCGGTTCATCGTCCAGTGCTCGTAGCCCTCGTCCTCCCCGGTGCCGAGGTTCGCGAGCGTGAGGGACCAAGCGTCGAAACCGAGAGAAGCCGGGTGCATCCGTTCGCGCGTGCTGCCGCCGAGATGCCACTTGCCGAACGCCCCCGTACGGCCCCCGCGCACGGCGTGGAACAGGTCCGCCACCGTCCGATGATCGCCGCGAAGCTCGATCTCCTTGTCGCCGCCGTGCTCGCCGATCGCGGTCCCGAGGCCATGGTTCAACGGGTGCAACCCCGTGAGCAAACTCGCCCGCGTCGGAGAGCAGACCGGCTCCGCCCATGCGGTGGTCACGGTCACGCCCTCTGCCGCGAGCGCGTCGATCCGAGGCGTGGAGGCGGCCGACAACGTGGAGCCTTGCGGCAACACGGTGGCGTCGGACGACGCGCCCACGTCGAGCCAGCCCACGTCGTCGAGGACGACGATGAGGACGTTGCGCGCAACAGGAGCCTCTCCGACGATCACCGGCGCCGCGAAGCGCGCGCCGTGCGTGCACGTCCAGACCTCACCCGCGGCGGAGGCGACCGCCGGCCCGTCCGTCAGAGGGGTGCCGTCCCGCCGCCAGACCGCATCGGGGAGGTCGCCCCCTTCCGCATCCGAACAGCGCAACGCCTCGCCCACCTTCGGACGCGTGGGGGACGCCACGAGCTCCGGGAAGGCTGGCGCCTCGCCCCACGCCCAGGTCTGGCCGCCGAGGCCCACCGCGCGCAGCCCCGCGAGGACGTGGCGGTGCACACGAACGCCCAAGCCCCGTCGCCCGTCGCCCCCGCACGCGACCATCCACGCGAGGAGCGAGAGCCCGACATAGCCGCGAACGGTCAATGTCCGCCCTTGGGCGCGGGTGCGAGGGCATCCTCATGCGCCCAACGCACGAGGATCGGCGACAGCAGGAGCATCAGCGCAGCGGCGCCCAAGCTGGCGTAGGCGATCTTTTCGAACACATCCCCGTAGACGGCGACCGTCTCGATCGGGGGCGGAATCGGTCCCGCCTCCTCACCGTGTCCGCCGATCGCCATCACGTTCGCGATCTTCGCGGCGAGGAGCTGGCTGAACGCCGTCGCGAGGAACCAAGCCCCCATCGTCGTGCTGACCAGACGCGCCGGGCTCAGGCGGGTGACCATCGACAGGCCCACCGGCGAGAGGCAAAGTTCGCCGGTCGTGTGCAACAAGTACGCCAGCAGCAGCCAATGCATGCCCACCATGCCGCGCGGATCGGCCGAGGATGCCCCGACGTACAGCGCGTAGAAGCCGAGACCGAGTTGGGCCAAGCCGAGCGCGAACTTCACCGGCGTCGACGGTTCAAGGCCGCGACGGCTCAAGGCGTTCCAGCCCATCGTGAACAGCAAGCCAAACAGAAGGATGAACGTCGGGTTCGCAGCCTGAAACACCGACGCCGGCACCTCTTGGGCGGCCACAGGCATCCCCACCAAGGCGTCGGTCACCGGCACCTCCAGCGTCGCCGAGGCCGTGTCCTTGAGCGCCGCCTTGATCTTGTCGAGTCGGTCGATCGTCATCACGGTCGTCGGCCCCTCGGAGGGGAGGCCATCGACCGCGACCAGCGGCGTCGGGAACGGGAAGCCCAACCACCCCTGCGAGGGCTCCAGCGGCACGACCTCGCCCACATCGTCCGCCGTCAGGACGCGATCGACCGTCAGGCGGTCGACGTTGCGGTCGGTGAACAAGCTCATCGACGACCCGGCCTGCTCGAAGAAGGCCCAGAAAAGCATCGAGAAGAAGGTCATGACGAGCACGACGAACATCCGCTCGCGCTCCACCTTCTCCGAGCGCACCGCTTCGAGGACGAGGTAGGAGAACGCCACCAAGCCGACGCCATTGAGCAGCACCTCGGCCCAGGCGGACCGCGACACGAGCAGCGCGAACACCGGCACCGCGAGCAGCACACCGCCCACGATCAGCGGCTGGGCGGCCGCGGCGCGCGCCTCGTCCTTGGCATGGCCCACGCTGTCGGGGACGCCACCATCGGTCAGCGCCTGCCAGGCCACACCCGCGGCCAGCACGAGCGCGATCGCCACCGGCAAATTGACCCCAAACATCAACCAGTCACCGGCCAAGCCGAGGTTCGCGAGCATCCCGAGCGCGGTGAGGACCGCCGTCGCCATGATCATCGCCTGCGTCACCGCACGCGGCGCGACGAACACCGCGAGGCCGACCATCATGCCAAGGGTCGCGAGGCCGAAACCGTAGTGCCATCCAAAGGTTTCGCCGACGTAGCCACAGACGAGCGGCGCCAGCGCGGCGCCGAGGTTGATCCCCATGTAGAACAGCGTGAAGCCGCTGTCGCGACGCCCATCCCCCGCCGGGTACAGATCGCCGACGATCGTCGAGATGTTCGGCTTAAAGAAGCCATTGCCCGCGATCAAGAGCGCGAGCGCGAAGAAGAAAGGCCACTGGCTCTCCCACGTCATCAGCAGATGGCCCGCCGCCATCAAGGCGCCGCCAAGCAGAACGCTGCGCCGTTGTCCGATCACCCTGTCGGCGAGGAGGCCGCCGAAGAACGGCGTCATGTAGACGAGGCTCGTGTACGCGCCGTAGGTGTCGTTCGCCTGCACGTCGCCATAGCCAAGGAAGCCCTTGGTCATGTACAGGACCAACAGCGCGCGCATGCCGTAGTAGGAGAAGCGCTCCCACATCTCGGCGAAGAACAGGACGAACAGGCCGGGCGGATGGCCGTAGCGGGCCTCGAACGCGGACGGCGTGGCAACAGCGGCAGGCGTCATCGGACACTCCAACGCGGCCGCATATCCCGACAGCCGGACAGAGGAGAGGCCGTAGCGTCAACCGTTCGAGACCCACGTCCCCAGCGTCTCTCCGGTGAGGACCCGGCGCAGGTTGCCCCGCTCGGCGAACGAGAACACGACGATCGGCAGCGCCGTCTCCATGCACAGGCTCACTGCCGTGGCGTCCATGACCTTGAGGCCGCGCGCGAGCGTCTCCATGTAGGTGATCGACTCAAACCGCACCGCATCCGGGTACTTCTTCGGATCCTTGTCGTAGATCCCATCGACTTTGGTCGCCTTGAGGATCGCGTCGGCGTGAATCTCCGCGCCGCGCAGGGCGGCCGCGGTGTCGGTCGAGAAGTAGGGGTTTCCGGTGCCGCCTGCGAAGATCACGGCCCGTCCCTTCTCCATGTGACGCAGCGCGCGCCGCCGGATGTACGGTTCGCACAGCTGAGGCATCTGAATCGCGCTCATGACGCGGGTGTGCACGCCGGCGCGCTCCATGGCGTCCTGCATCGCCAACCCGTTGATGATCGTCGCGAGCATCCCCATGCTGTCGGCGCCGGCGCGGTCCATCCCGGATGCCGCACCGCTGACGCCGCGGAAGATGTTGCCACCACCGATGATGATCGCGACCTCGACGCCGAGTTCGATCGCGTCCTTGATCTCGGCCGCGAAGGCATCGAGCGTTTCGAGGTCGATCCCTCCCCCGGCGCCGCCGCCGAGCATTTCGCCGGAGACCTTGAGGAGAATGCGCTGGAACCGCGGCTTGACGCTCATCGCTACCTCCGAACACCGAGGATGGCCCGCCAACCACGAGGCGAGCCCCAAAAGCGAAAAGGGCCAGCGCTTGGCTGGCCCTTGAGTCTCAGCCGCCGAGTTGGGCGGCGACTTCGGCGGCGAAGTCGGTGGACTTCTTCTCGATGCCCTCACCGAGCTCGAACCGAACGAACCGACGGATCTTGATGTTCTCGCCGATGACGGCGATCGCGGCCGTCAGCACGTCGCGAACCTTCTGCTTCTCGTCCTTGAACCAGCCCTGGTCGAGCAGGCAGACGTCCTCGAACCACTTGCCCATGCGACCATCGACGATCTTGGCGGCGATCGCCTCGGGCTTGCCCTCCTCCATCACCTTCTGGATCTGGACGGCGCGCTCCGCGTCCGCATCGCTGGCCGGAACCTCGTCGCGGTCGAGGTACTTCGGCGCGTAGGCCGCGATGTGCAGCGAGATGTCCTTCACGAGGTTCTGGAACTGCTCGTTGCGGGCAGCGAAGTCGGTCTCGCAGTTGACCTCGACGAGCACGCC